>JAYUAJ010000087.1:0-2375 GCA_043741375.1 Hyphomicrobiaceae bacterium
TGGCAGCGTCCGCGCGAAAAACGATGGAGGGCGGCGGTGAGACGGCGGTCAAGCGGCATGTGGCGCGAGGTAAATTGACGCCGCGCGAGCGCGTCGACCGACTGATCGATCCGGGTTCGCCATTTCTCGAGATCGGTCTGCTAGCCGCACACAACGTGTATGGAAATGAAGCCCCAGGCGCCGGCATTATTTGCGGGGCTGGGCGCATCCATGGCCGCATTTGTATGGTCGTTTGCAACGATGCAACGGTGAAGGGCGGCACGTACTATCCGCTGACGGTCAAGAAGCATCTGCGGGCGCAAGAGATCGCGCTCGAAAACCGACTCCCTTGCATCTATCTCGTCGATTCCGGCGGCGCCAACCTCCCCAACCAGGACGAAGTCTTCGCCGATCGCGAACACTTCGGCCGGATCTTCTTCAACCAGGCCACCATGTCGGCGACGGGCATTGCGCAAATCGCCGTCGTCATGGGCTCGTGCACCGCCGGCGGCGCGTACGTCCCCGCGATGTCGGACGTGGCGATCATCGTCAAAGGCCAGGGGACGATTTTCCTTGCCGGCCCTCCATTGGTTCGCGCGGCGACAGGCGAGATCGTCGCCGCCGAAGACCTCGGCGGCGCCGACGTCCATACCAGACTATCGGGTGTCGCCGACTATCTCGCCAATGACGATACCCACGCACTTCAACTCGCCCGTGACGCCGTTGCGGCCCTTGATGTTCCTGTGCGCGCAAGCATCAACATCTCGTCACCGGAGCCCCCGCTCTTCGACCCTGAAGAATTGCTCGGGATCGTGCCGGCCGATACGCGTACGCCCTATGATGTCAGGGAGGTGATCGCGCGCATCGTGGACGGATCGAGGTTGGACGAATTCAAGGCCCGTTACGGCACGACGTTGGTGACCGGGTTCGCGCACATCCATGGGATCCCCGTTGGCATCATCGCCAGCAACGGGGTTCTGTATTCCGAAAGCGCCCTGAAAGGCGCTCATTTTATCGAACTTGCAGCCAAGCGCCGAATTCCCCTCGTCTTTCTTCAGAACATCACCGGCTTCATGGTTGGCCGGAAATACGAGGCTGCGGGCATCACCAAGGACGGCGCCAAACTTGTCACGGCCGTCGCCACGGCCAAGGTGCCCAAGATCACGGTCATGATCGGCGGGTCGTTCGGCGCCGGGAATTATGGCATGTGCGGACGGGCCTACTCTCCGCGGTTTCTGTGGACCTGGCCCAACTCGCGCATTTCGGTCATGGGCGGAGACCAGGCCGCCGCCGTGCTGGCCTCTGTCCGGCGCGAGGCGGCGGAACGGCGGGGCCAGGAATGGTCCGCCGCCGCCGAGGACGACTTCAAACAATCAATCAGCACACAGTTCGATCTCCAGTCCCGCCCGCTCTATGCATCGGCGCGGCTTTGGGACGACGGCATTATCGATCCGCGCAAGACGCGCGACGTGCTTGGCCTGTCGCTGGCCGTGGGGCTGAATGCGCCGGTCCCTGAAACCCAGTTCGGCCTCTTCCGGATGTAGTTTGTGATGTTCAAGTCCATCTTGATTGCCAATCGTGGTGAGATCGCCTGCCGGGTGATGCGGACGGCGCGCCGCCTGGGCATCCGGTGCATCGCGGTCTACTCGGATGCCGACAGACGCGCCCGGCACGTGATCGAGGCGGACGAGGCCTATAGGATTGGCACCGCCCCGGCGGCCGAAAGCTACTTGCGGATCGACGCCATCGTGGCTGCCGCACAACTTGCCGGGGCCGAGGCGATCCATCCAGGCTACGGTTTTCTCAGCGAGAATGCCGAATTCGCCGAAGCTTGCGCAACAGCGGGCCTCGCTTTCGTTGGGCCGCCTGCTGAGGCCATGCGCGCCATGGGACTGAAAGACAACGCCAAGCAGGTAATGCAGAAGGCCGGCGTGCCGGTTGTGCCGGGTTACCATGATGGCAACGAAGACCGGAGCCTCCTGGCCGATCGGGCGCGCGAAATAGGGTACCCAATTCTGGTCAAGGCGATTGCCGGCGGCGGCGGCAAGGGCATGCGACGGGTCGACGAACCAAGCGAGCTAGTCGTTGCATTCGATACGGCCGCGCGCGAGGCTACGGCCAGCTTTGGGGACGGACGTGTGCTGATCGAGAAGTTCATTCCAAGGGCGCGCCACATTGAAATCCAGATTTTTGCCGACGCACATGGCAACGCCGTCTCGCTATTCGAGCGCGACTGTTCGCTGCAGCGGCGGCATCAAAAAATCATCGAGGAAGCGCCAGCGCCCGGCGTATCGCCGCAGCTGCGCAAAACCCTCGGGGAGGCTGCGGTGAAGGCGGCGCGCGCGGTGAATTACTGTGGGGCGGGTACGGTGGAATTCATCGCCGATGTGGCGGGC
>JAYUAJ010000088.1:0-13116 GCA_043741375.1 Hyphomicrobiaceae bacterium
AACGCCAATATGCTCGATCCGGTGATGGTCGAGGTCTATGGCCAGCGCCTGCCGATCCTGCAATGCGCCAGCGTCTCGGTGCCGGAACCGCGCACCATCGCCGTACAGGTCTGGGACAAGGCCACGGTCGCCCATGTGGAAAAGGCCATCCGCGCCTCCAACCTTGGCATCAATCCGACCGTGGACGGCCAGATCATCCGCCTGCGCATGCCCGAGCTGAACGAGGAGCGGCGCAAGGAGATCGTCAAGATCGCCCATAAATACTCCGAGGCCGCCCGCGTCGCCGTGCGCAATGTGCGCCGCGACGGCATGGAAGCGCTCAAGAAGTTGGAGAAGGACAAGAAGATCGGCGAGGACGAACACAGGAAGTGGTCGACCAAGATCCAGGAATTGACGGATAAGCACATCAAGGACGTGGACCACGGACTGGCGTCCAAGGAAGTTGAGATTATGCAGGTGTGACGTCTTCTTTTTTCCCACCCTCACTGCGACATTCCTAGGACCACCCCTTGGACGCTCCGCCAAAACTGCCCCAGCATGTCGCGATCATCATGGATGGCAACGGGCGCTGGGCCAATCAGCGGGGGCTGCCGCGCGTGGAGGGGCACCGGCGCGGCGTCGAATCAGTTCGCAACATTGTGCGGGCGGCCGGCGATCTCGGCATTCCCTATCTGACGCTGTTCAGCTTTTCCTCTGAGAACTGGTCCCGTCCGAAATCCGAGATCCTCGATCTGATGGGGCTGATCCGCCTGTTCATCCAGCGCGATCTCGCCGACCTGCACAAGGACAACGTGCGCGTGCGCATCATTGGCGAGCGCGAGGGCCTGGACGCCGATATCGTCAAGCTGGTGGGCGATGCCGAAGCCTTGACGCGCAACAACACCAAGCTGAACCTCACGGTTGCCTTCAACTATGGCTCGCGCGCCGAGATTGTGCGCGCGGCTCAGGCCTTGGCCGCCAAGGTCGGGCGCGGCGAACTGGCGCCTACGGACATTACGCAAGAGACGTTTTCCGGCGCCCTCGACACCGCCGGCCTGCCCGATCCCGATCTGTTCATCCGCACCAGCGGCGAGCAGCGCCTGTCCAACTTCCTGCTCTGGCAACTGGCGTACGCCGAGTTCGTGTTCGCGGACACCTATTGGCCCGACTTCACCCGGACCCACCTTGATGCCGCCATCGCGACCTATCAGTCGCGCGAACGGCGTTTTGGCGGCCTGACCCGGCAGCAGAGCGCATGAGCGCGGCGGTGCAATGACAACTCCTCCTGGCCCCAGTTCTCAGGGATCGCCGCCGCACAGCGAACTCATGCTGCGTATCGCCTCGGCTGTGGTGCTGGCCGCCGTAACGCTCGGCGCGGTATGGTCTGGCGCCTGGCCGTTCGGCCTGTTGCTTGCCCTGGTGGCGGGCGTCACCAGCTGGGAATGGGGACGCGTTGTGCGCGGGGCCGATTGGGATCTGTTTCAGGTCATGCATGTGGCTGCGGTTGTGCTGGCCTCTGTGGTCGCGATTTCCGGTTACGGAGTGCCTGCGGCCATCGGCCTCTTGGTCGTTGCGATCGTGATGGGCGTGCTGCGCTGGCGCCAACGCGACGTGCTGACCGGTTTTGGCGTGCTTGCAACCGGGCTGCCGGTGGTGTCGCTGGCCTGGGTGCGGATCGATCCGGAGCACGGTCTTGCGGCGGTTCTTTTCGTCCTGGTAGTCGTATGGGCAACCGACGTCGGCGGTTATGGCTTTGGCCGCGCCCTTGGCGGCCCAAAGCTGCTGGTCTCCGTCTCGCCCAACAAAACCTGGGCCGGTGCCCTTGGCGGCCTGCTGCTTGCTGGCGTCACCGGCAGCCTCGCGGCCCGGCTGCTTGGCAGCCCTGACGTCGGCGGCGTTGCCTTGGTCGCGATCATGCTCGCGATTGCCGCGGTTTTCGGTGACCTCGCCGAATCGGCCTTGAAGCGCCGGTTTGGCCGCAAGGACGCCAGCAATCTTGTTCCCGGCCATGGCGGCATGCTTGACCGCGTGGATGGCTTGATGGCGGCGGCGGTGGTTGCGGCGCTGTTCATCATGCTGCGCAATCCCGTGCATCCAGGGGCGGAACTGTTGTTCCTGCCCTAACGCTGGGTCGCGCTTCCTTTCGGAAAACCGCTTCACACTTTTCCCGAAGCGCTCCAATGCGGCTTTGGGCTTTCTTGACTTCGCCACGACGCTGCACGATATGCTCGATGGGTCGAATGGGACCAATTCCCGCTTCCCCTCAACTGCCAAATTCGGCAACGCAACCGGCGCCGTAGCCTGGAAGGGCTTTGAATGGATTTGCAGTCCCTGATCGGGTCGGCCTCGCTGCCATATTGGCTGATCGCGCCGGCGTTCCTGTTCGTCATCAGCGTCATCATCGTCGTTCACGAACTCGGCCACTTCATCGCCGGGCGCTTGTGCGGCGTTGGCGTGGACGTGTTCTCGCTGTTCATGGGCCCCGAGATCGTGGGATTTACCGACCGTCGCGGAACGCGCTGGCGTTTGTCGGCGATCCCGATCGGCGGTTACGTCAAATGGATCGATGACGACAATATCTCAAGCGTGCCGACGACGTCCGAGAAGGCCGCCGCCGAACAAGAGGCGGTGAGCGAAGAGACCCGCAAGCGCTTTTATCATTCCAAGCCGGTGTGGCAGCGCGCGATTATCGCAGCCGCTGGCCCGGTCGCGAATTTCCTGCTCGCGGTGGCGATTTTTACCGTCTTCTCGATGGCCATCGGCGAACTGCAGCGGCCGGTCGTGGTCGACAAGGTCGAGCCCGGCATGCCCGCCGCCAAAGCGGGCTTGCAGGCTGGCGATACCATTGTCTCCATCGACGGCATGGCGCTACCCAACTTCGAGCGCCTGTCCTTGATCGTGAATACCAGCGCGGATCGCGTGTTGCCGTTGGTGATCAGCCGCGCCGGGCAGCAAATGACCCTACAGGTCACTCCCGAACTCACTGATTCGACCGATATTCTCGGCGGCAAGCAGAAGGTCGGCAAGATCGGCATTCAGCAATCTGGCAGCGACGAACAGCCGATAATCCGGTCGGTTGGCCCGGCCGAGGCGTTGCAGTTGGGTTACATCAAGACCAAGCTGCTGATCGAGGCCGTGCAACGCGGCATGTGGGATCTGGTGGTCGGACGGCAGTCGCTGTGCGCCATCGCGGGCCCGACCAAGATGGCCCAGGCGGCCGGCGTGGTGGCGAGTTACGGCGCCGATAAGCTGATCAACTTCCTGGCTTTCATCTCGATCGCCATCGGCATGACCAACCTCCTCCCGATCCCGATCCTCGACGGCGGTCACTTGGCATTTTACGCCATCGAGGCGGTGCTGGGAAAACCGCTGAGCCAAAGGACGCAGGAGATCGCATTTCGGATTGGCTTGGGCATCGTGCTCATGTTATTGGTGGTAACGATTGTTAATCACCTGACAGGGTGCCGTTGACCCTGGAACTGGGGATAAAGACGTAGTTCTGCCTCGCGCAAGGGGCGGTATATGCAATATGAAGGCGGAATCAGGCCCGGGCGGGAATGCCGCACCGGACCGACGCCTTCGTGTCGTAGTGATGGGGTTTGCTTGTTGCGAGGCAGGCGACGCCGGTGGGGACCGGCGGTTGAGAGATCAGGGGCACTATCTGATGGCAGGCGTTTCGAGGGGTTTGGCGAACAGGGCGTGTATGGCCCTCTTTGCCCTCATTTTGCTGACGGTGTTGATTCCGGGCGGTGCTGTGCGCGCGCTGGCGGCCCAGAGCGGTGTGGTTTCCCAAATCGACGTGCAAGGCAACCGCCGTGTCGAGGCCGAGACGGTAAGGTCCTATGTCACGCTGAGCGTTGGCAGCCCCTACGACGCCGGCAAGGCCGACGAATCGATCCAAAATCTCTTCAGCACTGGCCTGTTCGGCGATGTGCGCATCGAGCGAAGAGGCTCGGCCGTGGTGATTTCCGTGGTTGAAAACCCGGTCATCAACAAGGTCGCCTTCGAGGGCAACAAGGAAGTCGAAGACAAGACGCTGGAAGGCGAAGTGCAGGTGCGCCCGCGTTCCATCTTCACCAAGGCCAAGGTGCAGGCCGACGTGCAACGCATCCTCGACATCTATCAAAAGCAGGGTCTGTTCGCCGCGACCGTGGAACCCAAGGTCATCGAGCTGGAGCAGAATCGCATCAATCTGGTCTATGAGATCAACGAGGGTCCCAGCACCAAGGTGCAGAGCATCCATTTCGTCGGTAATCGCGCTTTCTCGGACACCCAGCTGAAAGAGGTGGTCACCACCACCGAAAAAAGCTGGTTGAGCTGGTTCAAGAGCACCGACGTTTACGATCCTGACCGCCTCAATCTGGACCGCGAGTTGCTGCGCCAGTTCTATCTCAAGAACGGCTATGCTGACGCACAGATCGTTTCGGCCACCGCCGATCTCGATCGAAGCGGCAAGGGCTTCTACATCACCTTCACGGTCGAAGAGGGCGACGCTTTTACCTTCGGCGACATCACCGTCAGCTCATCGCTGGAAGGCGTGAACGGCAACGATCTGATCGCCAAAGCGACGACCTACAAAGGTCAGACCTACAACGTCAGCAAGATAGAAAAGTCCGTCGAGGCCATGACATTGAGTCTGGCTGGCGCCGGTAACGCGTTCGCCGTCGTGCATCCCAAGCCGGTACGCGACAACGCCGCTCACACCATCGGCATCGAGTATGCGCTGGAGACGGGACCGAAGGTCTACATCGAACGCATCGACATCTTCGGCAACGTCCGCACCGAGGACCGAGTCATCCGCCGCGAGTTCAAACTGCAGGAGGGCGACGCCTTCAACCGGCTGCTGGTAACGCGCGCCAAGGAGCGGCTGCAGGGCCTCGGGTTCTTCAAAACCGTCGACATCACCAGTCAACAAGGCAGCGGCCCGGACCGCATGGTTCTGTCGGTCAATGTCGAGGAACAGTCCACCGGCGAAGTGTCGTTCGGCGGCGGCTACTCGACCTCGGAAGGCATCATCGGCGATATCTCGTACAAGGAGCGCAACCTGCTCGGCAAGGGGCAGTTCCTGTCGCTGACCTTCTCGGGCAGCTTGACACGTGCGCAGATCGACTTGGGCTTCACCGAGCCGCGCTTTATGGACAGCAATGTCTCGGCAGGCTTCGACGTGTTTCACAAGGAAACCAATTACCAGTCGACCTCGGGTTACAAACTGCGCCACTCCGGCTTCGATGTGCGCCTCGGCTTCCCGCTCAGCGATGAGGTGGGTCTGTCGACCCGCTACACGCTGGCGCGTGACGAAATCTTTGATCTCTGCACCGCAACCAGTGGCAGTTGCGTAAAGCCGACCAATGGCATTACCGAAGGTGCGACCTGGACGTCGGCCGTCGGCTACACGCTCGCCTACGATGCCCGTAACGTGAAGAACAACCCGACCAAGGGCGTCTATATGGAATTGTCGCAAGACCTCGCCGGTCTTGGCGGCGACGCGCACTATGTGCGGACCAATGCCGAGCTGCGTGCCTACTATCCAGTGATGGACAAGATCACGCTGGTTGGCCGCGCCATTGGTGGCAACATTTCGCCTTGGGGCGGCGTCGACCTGCGCAGTAGCGATCTGTTCTTCAAGGGTGGCGAGACCATCCGCGGCTTCGCCAATTCCGGCTATGGTCCGCGCGACTCCTCGAACGGCTTGGCCTTGGGCGGTGAATTCTATTACGGCGCTACCGCCGAGGTGCGTTTCCCCCTGCCGTTCGTTCCAGAGGATCTGGGGTTGGGCGGGGCGTTCTTTGCCGACGCCGGATCGCTGTGGAAGACCAACGATGCGACGGCGACGGCGGTCACGGCTGCCAATCTCAGCGACAACAACGTGCTGCGCTCGTCGGTCGGCGCCAGCCTGACCTGGAACTCGCCGCTCGGACCATTGCGCGCCGACTACGCCTACGTTCTTAGTAAGGACGTGAACGACCAGACCCAGGCCTTCAAGTTCGGCGCCGCGACGCGATTCTAATTGGAATGTTCGGATACGTAGGGTGGGCTGAGTTTTTCACGAAGCCCACCGTGACGGCCGGAGTTCTTAGCGGTTGGTTTCGCGGAAAAGCTCAGCCCCACCTACGGCGTCGTTCAAGACCGCGGAAAACACGCTGGATCCTGGCAACGTAACCTCATCGTTGCGCGCCTGCCCCCGCTAGTATTGCAAAGCAGCGCGACAGGCTTTAGCTCTTGGCTCGACGCACTGCCCGATAAGGTGTGGCGTCATCTAGTGAGCCGTTTCACTCCCGCCAGCAGCGAGCGCCGCGCGCCCCCATGCAACACCCTGGTTTCTTCGATCGCGCCGGCCCGTTCGATCTTGGTGACATTGCCCGCATCGCCGATCCGCAGGCCGCTGCGCCGGCCGGCACCGGGACCCTGATCGATGATGCGCGCCCACTGGATCAAGCCGGCAACACGCACGTCAGTTTCCTCGACAACCGCAAGTACGTGCCGCAGCTGCGCGGTACCAAAGCACGGGCTTGCTTCGTCGCGCCGGAGTTGGCGTCACAGGTTCCCGACGGCACCATCGCCCTCGTCACGTGCGAGCCTTACCGCGCCTTTGCCACTGTGCTCACCCGCTTCTATCCAGCCGCTGCCCGTCCCCGCGTCGCCGAAATGGGCGGCGAATTGGGGCCGGTCCACTCCACAGCGCGCATCGAATCGGGCGCCGTGATAGAAGCGGGCGCCATCATTGGCCGCGAGGCCCGCATTGGCTGCGGTACCATCGTCGCCTCGGGAGCCATGGTCGGTTACCGCGTCACTGTGGGGCGCAATTCCTTCGTCGGGCCCAATGCCGTCCTCACCCACGCCCTGGTCGGCGACCGCGTCATCCTGCATGCCGGCGTCAAGGTCGGACAGGACGGTTTCGGCTTTGCCATGGGCCGTACTGGCCATCTTAAAGTGCCGCAAATCGGCCGTGTGATCATCCAGGACGACGTGGAGATCGGCGCCAACACCACCATCGACCGTGGCGGCCTTAAGGATACCGTCATCGGCGAAGGGACGAAAATTGATAATCTGGTTCAGATCGGGCACAACGTCGTGATCGGACGCCATTGCGTGATTGTCGGGATGGTCGGCATTTCCGGATCGGCCGAGCTCGGAGATTTCGTGGTGGTGGGCGGTCAAGCGGGTATCGTGGGCCACATCAAGATCGCCAGCGGCGTGCAGATCGCCGGCGGCTCGGGTGTGACGCACGATATTACCCAGCCGGGGCGCTATGGCGGCGCGCCGGCGAAGCCCTTGGGGCAGTTTGCGCGCGAGATCGCCGCTTTGAAGCAGCTGGCAATGCGAACGAAGGAATGAGCGGAGTGTCTGGCATGGCTGACGAGAATCCGAAGCGGGAGCTGCGCAGTGCCGATATTGCGCGCCTCATGAAGCTGTTGCCGCACCGCTACCCGTTTCTGATGATCGATAGGATTATCGAGATGGACGGCGACCAGTCGGCCATCGGCGTCAAGGCCGTGACCATCAACGAGCCGTTCTTTCAAGGTCACTTCCCGCAATTTCCGGTGATGCCCGGCGTGCTGCTTATCGAGGGCATGGCGCAGACCGCAGGCGCGCTGTGCGCCGACGCCATGGGCGAGACGTACGAGCCGACGCTGGTGTTCTTCATGAGCATCGACGGCGCGAAATTCCGCCGCCCCGTGCGCCCGGGCGATACCGTGCACTACCACGTCAAGAAGATCCGCTCGCGAGGCCGCGTCTTCCAATTCGGTTGCGAGGCCAAGGTCAACGGCCAGGTGGTGGCGGAGGCTAAAGTCGGCGCCATGATCACCGACCCTTCGGTGTTGGAAAAGCAGCAGTCCTGACCGGGATCGGGCTTTCACCCCAGCGACTTCACCCCTACCATCGATCAGTTCCGATCTGACGTTCAACCGCAGGGCAAAGGGCGCGCCGGCATGACTGACATCCACAAGTCCGCAGTCATCGATAAGGGCGCCACGCTTGGCAAGGACGTCGCGATTGGTGCGTTCTGCGTTGTCGGTCCAAACGTCGTCCTGGGCGATGGTGTAAAGCTGCACTCCCACGTTGTGGTCGCTGGGCGAACCACCATCGGCGCCAGTTGCGAGCTGTTCCCCTTCGCCTCGATCGGCCACCCGCCGCAGGACCTGAAATACAAGGGCGAGCCTTCGACGCTCACCATCGGCGCCAACTGCATCATCCGCGAAGGCGTTACCATGAACCCCGGCACTGAAGGGGGCGGCATGATAACCAGCGTTGGCGACAATTGTGCCTTCCTTGCCAACTCGCACATCGGGCACGACTGCCGCGTCGGCAACAACGTCATCATGTCGAATGGCGCGTTAATTGCGGGACATTGCACGGTGGGCGACTTCGCCATTCTCGGCGGCGGCGCGGGCGTACTGCAGTTCAGCCGCATCGGCGCGCATTCATTTCTCGGCGGCATGTCCGCGCTGCAGAACGACCTCATCCCCTACGGCATGAGCGTCGGCAACCGCGCCTATCTGTCGGGCCTCAACATTGTCGGCCTGCAGCGCCGCGGCTTTTCGCGCGCCGACATTCAATCCTTACGCCGCGCTTACCGCCTGCTGTTCGCCAACGAGGGTACGCTGATGGAGCGCGTCGAGGACGTGTCGGCTGAATTCAAGGACCACCCGATCGTGGTCGAGATCGTGGAGTTCATCCGCGCCGGCGGCGGCAAGCGTGCGCTGTGTACGCCCCATGACGGGGCGGCGGTGTGAGCGGCACCGGCCATGGCTGAGGGCACGCTCTGCATTCTGGCAGGTGGCGGCGCGCTGCCGCGGATCATCGCCAGCGAGGCGGCGGCGGCCGGACGGGCTGTGCACATCCTGGCCATCGACGGGTCGTTTGGCGAGTGGCCCGACGCCCCCTGTCCCCTGACCCCGGTCGGCATGGGCCAGGTCGGCCGTATTCTCGAGACGCTGCGCCGCCACGACTGCCGCGAGATGGCGATTGCGGGCAGCGTGGTTCGGCCCGAGATCGCGCGGTTGAAGTTGGATTTTGGCGCGCTGATCAATCTTCCCCGTCTCACCGGCATCATGCTCGGCGGCGACAATCATCTGCTGACCACCGTGGTACGGTTCTTCGAAGTGCGAGGCTTTCGCGTGGTCGGGGTCGACGAGGTGGCGCCGGGTCTCTTGGCGGGCGAGGGCCCCTTGGGTCGGGTTCGCCCCGATGCGCAGGGAACCCGTGACATCGCGCGCGGCTTCGAGGTGGCGCGGGCGCTGGGAGCGCTGGACATCGGCCAGGCTGCGGTGGTGGACAAGGGCTATGTGCTTGCCGTGGAGGCCGCCGAGGGGACGGATGTGTTGTTGGAACGCGTCGCCGAGTTACGGCGCAAACGGAACAGATTGGGCGGGAGGCGCAGGGGTGTGCTGGTGAAACGGGTCAAGCCGGGCCAAGACCGTCGCGTCGATCTGCCAACCATCGGCCCACGGACAGTTGAGCTGGCCGCCGGCGCCAATCTTGCTGGCATCGGCGTGCATGCGGGCGGGGTAGTCCTGCTGGAGCGGGAAAAAGTGCTCGCGGCGGCCAATGCAGCGGGGCTGTGGATTGTGGGCGTGGCCGATGGCGAACCCTGAACCGCGCTGGCGCCCCGGCCAGCCGTTGCGTGTGTTCGCCGTCGCTGGCGAGCACTCCGGCGATCGGCTCGGCGGCAAACTGCTGGCGACCCTGCGGCAACGCCTCGGCGACCGGTTGATCGTCGAAGGTGTCGGCGCCGAGGATATGTTGGCGGCGGGCCTCAAGCCGATTTTTCCGATGTCCGACATCGCCGTCATGGGGCTGGGCGATGTGGTCAAACGCCTGCCGCTGATCGTGCGGCGCGTCTACCAGACGGTCGCCGCCGCCCGCGCCTTCAACCCGCACGTGCTGTTGATCGTCGATAGCCCCGATTTCACGCACCAGGTGGCGAGCCGGTTTCGCAAGCAGCGCCCAGACGTGCCGATCGTGGATTACGTCTCGCCGACCGTTTGGGCCTGGCGGCCGGGGAGGGCGAGGAAAATGGCGGCCTTTACCGATCATCTGCTGGCGCTGTTGCCGTTCGAGCCTGAGGCGCATGTGAGGCTCGGCGGTCCGCCGTGCACCTATGTTGGACATCCGCTCGCGGAACGCCTGGCTTGGATGCGCGGGCTCGATCCGGCCGGCCTGTCGGCCCGCCTGGGCCTAGCGCCCGAACGCCCCGTTCTGGTGGTGCTTCCCGGCAGCCGGCGCGGCGTGATCCAACGCATGCTGCCCGATTTCCGCGAGACCGTCCGCCTCTTGAGCGCGCGACCCGTTCCGCCGGAGGTCATCATTCCCACCATCGAGGAACGACGCGCGGTCCTTGCTGAAATGACGGCTGATTGGCCGTTGAGGCCGCACATCGTCACGGGCGAGGACGACAAATTCGCCGCCTTTCGCCTGGCCCGCGCGGCTCTGGCCTCATCCGGCACGGTCACGCTGGAGCTCGCCGCCGCTGGGGTCCCTGCGGTGGTCGCCTATCGCATCGGGCCGGTCGCCCATCGGCTCAAGTGGCTCACCAACGCTCCCTCAATAGTTCTCGCCAATCTGGTTCTGGGAACAAATATGTATCCGGAATATCTCGATCCGGATATCAACCCCAACGTTCTGGCCGCGCGCGTCCGCGAACTACTCGACAACACGCCTGCGCGCGCCGCTCAATTGGCCGGGCTGGCCGAGATTCCTGCCAAACTCGCCCCGCCCGCCGTCAGCCCGAGTGAGGCCGGGGCGGATATTGTTCTGCGCTATGCCGAAATGGGGCGGGTTCGCGCCTGAGGGCGCCCCCACAGGCGGTTCGTGCCCTTACGCCCGAGCAGCCAACGGCTTGTAGTCGCGCCGCGGCGAGCCCGTGTAGAGCTGGCGCGGACGGCCGATGCGCTGGTCCGGGTCTTCGATCATCTCGGTCCACTGCGCAATCCAGCCGACGGTGCGCGCCAGCGCGAACAGCGCCGTGAACATCGAGGTCGGGAAGCCCATCGCCTTCAGCGTGATGCCGGAATAGAAATCCACATTCGGATAGAGCTTGCGCGACAGGAAGTAGTCATCGCTGAGCGCGATCTTCTCCAGCTCCATCGCCACATGCAGCAGCGGATCGTCCGGATGGCCGAGCGCAGCCAGCACCTCATGACAGGTCTTCTGCATCACTTTCGCGCGCGGGTCATAGTTCTTGTACACCCGATGCCCAAAGCCCATCAGCCGCGTGTGCTCGTTCTTGTCTTTGACGCGCGCCAGGAAAGCGGGGATCTTATCGACCGTGCCGATCTCCTGCAGCATGTTCAGCGCGGCTTCATTGGCGCCGCCATGCGCTGGTCCCCACAGGCAGGCGATGCCGGCCGCGATGCAGGCGAACGGATTGGCGCCCGACGAGCCGGCCAATCGCACCGTCGAGGTGGAGGCATTCTGCTCATGATCGGCATGCAGAATGAAAATGCGATCCAGCGCGCGTGCCAGCACCGGGTTCACCACATAGGGCTCACACGGAATGGCGAAACACATCTGGAGGAAATTCGCTGCATACGCCAGATCGTTGCGCGGATAGTTGAACGGCTGACCGACATGATACTTGAACGCCATGGCCGCGATGGTCGGCATCTTGGCGATCATGCGGTGGCTGGCGACCATGCGCTGGTGCGGATCGCGGATGTCGGTCGAGTCGTGATAGAACGCCGACAGAGCGCCAACCACGCCGACCATGACCGCCATGGGATGCGCGTCGCGCCGGAAGCCGGAGTAAAACCGGTTCATCTGCTCGTGCAGCATGGTGTGGCGCGTGATCGCGTTTTCGAACTGCTTGAACTGCGCCTGGTTCGGCAATTCGCGGTGCAGCAGCAGATAGCAGGTTTCCAGGAAGCTCGAGGTCTCGGCGAGCTGCTCAATCGGGTAGCCGCAATACAAGAGCTCACCCTTGTCGCCATCGATATAGGTGATGCCGCTCTCGCAGGCCGCCGTGGAGGTAAAGCCGGGATCGTAGGTGAAGCGCCCGGACTTTTTGTAGAGATCAGAGATGTCGACGACGTCCGGCCCGATGGTCCCTTTGCGGACTGGAAATTCGAAGGCATCGCTGCCGATGCTGAGTTTGGCGATGGGGGTCTTGGGATCGGCCATAGTCGGGGCGCTCCGTAACAGGTTTGGCTGCGCGCGGGGCGAACCCCTGCGACATGCGCGCACTATGGCCGGGGGGCAGGTTTATTGCAATGCAGCATCGGCGGCGGAGAGGGCTGCAACAACTCATTAGCGTTGTGCTCAGTGCGCCACTTCCCAAGCCCACCAAATCATGCCAACTTGGTCTCAGTCTTCAACAACGGGAAGGAGGTGATCCGATGTCGAGTGGGATCCTTGCGCTGTCACAGGTCAAGCTGTCAGGCACGTGTGCGTCGGAGCACGCTTCTCTTCTAGCGTGATCGGTTCGCAAACGTGACGGGCAGACGCTCGTTGCCGATCTTTCATCGCGACGGCTCTTGGTCGAAACGATAGCCAATCTCACGGAGGCCGCCCCGACAACGGGCGGCCTTTTTGACTCTTTCACGCACGAAGGCTGGGACGTTAGTCACCTGCGGCCTTAACAAACTTGCGAAACGCCGCGTCGGCCTGCACTGATCCAGCAAAACCCTGCCGGAGGATAGGCCTTGCTGCGCATCATGATGATCGTTTGTGCGATGATTGGCCTCTCGGTGAGCGAAGCCGGGGCCCTATCGCAGTCCTTCGACGTGACGGTGGCCGCGTTCCGCCAGGCTCTCGACGCTCGCATAAAACAGGACACGCGCGGGGGCATCGCCTCGTGCAGGGCCCGGTCGAAGCTTGAGGTCGACTGCACCTTCCGCGGCAATCCCAACGCCGGCGCGCGTGGTGTCCTGGGGCGGATCGACCACCGGGAGCACATCGCCCTGCAGACGGCGGACGGCAAGCTGGTGGAGATCATCCTGAACGGGCAGCGCAACACGCAAGCCGCCCAGAAGCACTTCATTGGCCTCGTCACGAGCGCGGTCGAGGCCCTGGACCCCGTGCTGGACCACGCCAAGATCGGAACAATCGTTGATGGCCTCGGCCTAACCCGCGACGACAGCGCACCCGACATCGGCGATGCGCGTAGCTACAGCGCGCCCGGTTGGACGATTCAGTGCC
>JAYUAJ010000089.1:0-5679 GCA_043741375.1 Hyphomicrobiaceae bacterium
GGCCGCGTTTCTCGGCTCGACCGCCGCTCTTGACTCGGGCGATAGCCGGGCAACAGCCTTGCCGCGCTTTATGATGACGATGGTCTCGCCGCTCGCCGCGACTTCATCGATCAGGCTGAGGCATTTGGCTTTGAATTCGGTGGTTGTGATTTTACGCATGGCGAAGCTCTCGGATGACTATAGGTAAGTACTATAGACATCCGAAACTATGGATAAAAGGTCGCGAAGGCCTGGTACGCTCAGGATGATCGTGTTGAATGTTTTTGATACACAGCAGATACTTGTCCATAGGACGGACCCTCGAGTTCATCAAGTGTATGCGCAAGATCTAGTGACCTACCCAGCTTGCTTGTCCACAAATTGCTCGGCAGCAATCTGGCAGCATGAGTTGGTGTTCCATTGAACTCGTAAAGCGCAATCTTAAAATAGTCCGCAGAATAGCTCCGATCTTGCGTAATGCTCCAGCCGTCGAACAATAACCAATCGTCGAATGCCTGTTTCACTGTTCGTCCAAAGAAAGCTACCGGCCAATACGCACGGCGCGATGGCCACCAAAACCGGCGATTATCTTCGAACGCCCATGCAATGCAGTTGTAAGACTCATCAGGTTCGCTAGTCTTCTTTGCCGCAACGTCAGTCAGTGCTGGAAAATGTGCCTTGAAGTGTGCATCCATTTCTTTCAGCCCATGCTATCCAGCCATTTGCCATGGCCCGTATATCGCCGATATCATTCTTGTGGTAGTGCATTTCACCAAAGGCATCGTCAAGAACCCACACGAGTGCTGACGGATGATTGCGGAGTTCTTCGATAATCAATGGGGTGACATTTTTGGCATTCTCGACCAATGCTCGAAAGCTGGGATGAGATGTAATCGCCTCTGGATCAGAAACGAACGCAGTTTCGCTTTGCCACCGGCGCAGCACCGCATAAAATGAATGTATGAAATCAAGTTGCGTTGGTGAGTACTTGCCAGTTGTCTTCGAACTGGTCGAGTGCGAACTATAAATTTTAGACGAAGAACCGCCGAAATTCGTTGCAATATTCATTGCGCCAGTCATTGTAATTCTACCCTCTAGATTTCTTCGCTATAGCTGCTTGCTCCAAGAGCCAATGAGCAAGATTTTCGGCGGTCTCAGCTGACATCATTACATCGCACGACATTTCGCGCACTATTGAATCTCTGGATACTCGTTTTTCGAGCAATTCATTGCCTACATTGCTGAATTCGGTGCCGGCAACTGGGGCGAGCGCGAATACTTGCCTCCGTGGAATGGAGTGCCGCTCGGCATAAAAGGCCACATGAATCAAGCCGTTCGGGGTCACATTTCCGATGCCGCCGTCAGACCAAATTACGCGAAAGTCCGCAGCTTTCAGATAATCAAAAGCAATTTCATTGGCTTGAAAGTCAACTTGATTTTTTTGTGTCGTGCTGACGGTCATGAAGTTCACCTGCTTCTCCAGCGATCCTTAGCATCCATCCGAATCACTTACAAACCCTCAAAACTGGGTCTAAGGATCGTTACGGCCCCGCCGTCGTGGTGCCGCCCCAAGACGTACAAAGCGTTTGGCGAGAATGGTGCGTTACAATCCCCGCCAAATCACCCCCTTGCCCGCACCCCCAACCTCCTGTACAAGCCCGTCCCATCTCACACGCGGATCTGGCAGGTCGGCTCCCGTAAGCTTACGCTTGCGGCTGATGACGTGCTCCGGTGGTTTTGCGCCTCGTGCGGAAAACTTCAAAATCCGCGGCGGCACAACCGGACTTGGAGTACCCACCTCATGACGCTGCCCGCGTTCACGATGCGTCAGCTTTTGGAAGCTGGCGTCCACTTTGGCCATCAGAGCCATCGCTGGAACCCGAAGATGCAGAATTTCATCTTCGGTTCGCGCAATAAAATCCACATTCTCGATCTCGCCCAGACCGTGCCGATGCTGCATCAGGCTCTTGTTGCGACCTCCGACGCCGTGGCCAAGGGCGGCCGGGTTTTGTTCGTGGGAACCAAGCGCCAGGCTTCGGACGGCATCGCCGATGCGGCCAAGCGTTGCGCGCAGTATTACATCAACCGGCGCTGGCTGGGCGGCACGCTCACCAACTGGAAGACCATTTCGCAGTCGATCCGCCGTCTGAAACAGCTCGACGACATGCTGGCGACAGGCGCGCAAGGCCTGACCAAGAAAGAGCAGTTGAACCTGCATCGCGAGCGCGACAAGCTTGAGATCGCGCTAGGCGGCATCAAGGACATGGGCGGCCTGCCGGACATCCTGTTCGTGATCGACACCAACAAGGAAAAGATCGCCATCGATGAGGCGCGAAAACTGGGCATCCCGGTGATCGGCGTGGTCGACAGCAATTCCGATCCGGACCACATCAACTTCCCCGTGCCCGGCAATGACGACGCCGGCCGCGCCATTACGCTCTATTGCGACCTGTTCGCCCGCGCCTGCATCGATGGCATCGAGCGCGCGCAGGGCGAGCATCACGTCGACATGGGCGCCGCGGTCGATCCCACCTTTGGCGAGATCCCGGCCGAGGGCGCTCCCGCGGCAAACGGCAGCGCCAAGGGCAAGATCGGCGCGGTTTACAAGGGCCTCGACGCTCCCGTGGGCCTGGCGGACGACTTGAAGCGCGTAACCGGCATCAGCCAGAAATTCGAGACCAAGCTCAACGATCTCGGCGTCTATCACTTCTGGCAGATGACCAAGATGACCGCCGACGACATCAGCGCTATCGACAACGCTCTGAAGCTGCGCGGAAAAATGGCCAAGGAAGACTGGATCGGCCAGGCCAGGAAGCTGCAGGCCGAGGCCGAGGCGGCGTAGCCCGCGCCTCTGTCATCTTGGAATTGTCTTGGGGCGGGGCTACAAAGTTCCCGCCCTTTACATATTGAGACCCCATTCGAAAGGAATTCGTTCATGGCGGACATTACCGCGAGCATGGTCAAGGAACTGCGCGAGCGCTCGGGCGCCGGCATGATGGACTGCAAGGGCGCCCTGACGGAAAACAAGGGCGATATGGAAGCCAGCATCGACTGGCTGCGCAAGCAGGGTCTGGCCAAGCACTCCAAGAAGGCCGGGCGCATCGCCGCCGACGGCCTGATTGCGATAGCGAGCGAAAAACACAAGGCCGCCGTCGTCGAGGTCAACTCAGAGACGGACTTCGTCGCCCGCAACGAAGGTTTTCAAAAAATGGTTCGCGACATCGCGGACGTCGCGCTGAAAGTTGGCGGCGATTTCGAGAAGCTGAAAGCGGCAAAACTCGGCAAGGGCACGGTCGAAGAGCACCTGAAAGACATGGTCGCCACCATCGGCGAGAACATGACGCTGCGCCGCTCAAAAGCCCTCACGGTCAAGGAAGGCGCCGTCGCGACCTACATGCACGGCGCGATCGCTCCCATGTTGGGCAAGATCGGCGTGCTGGTAGCGCTGGAGAGCAAGGGCGACCACGCCAAAGTGATGGATTTCGGCAAGAAGATCGCCATGCACATCGCCGCCGCCAACCCCCAGGCCGTGACCGAAGCAGAACTCGACCCCGACCTCTTGGCGCGCGAGAAAGCGCTGTATATCGAGCAGGCCAAGGAGAGCGGAAAAGCCGCCGACATCGCCGCCAAAATGGCCGAGGGACGCCTCAAGAAGGAGTTCATCAACCAGGTGGTGCTGCTCTCCCAGGTGTTCGTCATGGACGGCAAGGAGACGGTCGGCAACGTGCTGAAGGCGTTCGAGAAAGAGCTGGGCAGCCCGGTGGCGATCACGGCCTTCGCCCGGTTCGCGCTGGGCGAGGGGATCGATAAGAAGACCGAGGATTTTGCGGCTGAAGTCGCGAAGATGACGAAGAAGTAGGGTTGGTGCGGAGACGCGCGGTGTCAGGCACCTTTTCGTGCCTGACACCCAGTGACCGATCCACACATCGCGCCGCCAGATTCTGATCCTCCTCTTCCCGTAAGCACGCCCCCTTGAGGGGGAGGGTTGGGGTGGGGGGTGGCCACCAAACGAGATCTCTGAAACCGGAGACCGAATTGGCCGAACGTTCCGTCCTCATCACCGGCTGCTCGTCCGGCATTGGTCTGGCCTCGGCCAAAACGCTGCACGCACGTGGCTGGCGCGTGTTCGCCACCGCCCGCCGTCCAGCCGATCTCGCCATGCTGGCGGGCCTCGGCCTCGAACCCATTGCCCTCGAATTGCGCGATCCCGCCTCGGTTGCTGCCTGCGCCGCGGCCGTTCTTAACCGCACGGGTGGAGAACTTTCCGCCCTGTTCAACAACGCCGCTTACGGACAACCGGGCGCCGTGGAAGACCTGCCGGTGGACGTTTTGCGCGACCAGTTCGAGGTGAACCTGTTTTCCTGGCACGCCCTCACCCGCCCGATCCTGACCGCCATGCGCAAAAACGACCGTGGGCGGATCGTCAACTGCTCCTCGGTGCTCGGCCTGATCGCCCCGCCCTATCGCGGCGCCTATAACGCCAGCAAGTTCGCCCTGGAAGCGCTGACCACATCGATGCGGCACGAACTCTACGGCAGCGGCATCCACATCAGCCTGATTGAGCCTGGCCCTATCGACACCCGATTTGTCGAACATGCCCTGGATATGTTCCGCAACAAGATTGATATCGCAGGGTCGCGCCATAGCGAGGCCTATCAGCGGCGGCTGGCGGCGATGGCAGCGGGCGGGACGCAGACGTTCAAACTGCCCCCCGAGGCGGTGGCGGCCAAGCTGGTGCACGCCCTGGAAAACCCACGGCCGAAACCGCATTACTATGTGACGTGGCCAACCTATATGGCTGTGGCCATGAAGCGCGCTCTGCCGCGCGCTGTTGCCGATCGGCTCGAGCGGTCAAGCTGAACCGAAATCGCCAGCGGGCAACAGGCGACAGGCAGTTTCTGAGTGGGAGAACGGTATGACCGACGTCGACCAACTATTTAGAAATACCGTCGTCAACTTCAGCGACATCGAAACTGGCGACAGACATTATCCGGGCGATACGGAGCTTTTGGCGCTCAACTCTGCCTTCGCGGAGCATTTTAAGCTCACGCGATTGGGCATTCACCATCAGCGGCTCTCGCCGGGCCACCGCGTGTCCTGGCCCCATGCCGAGGCTGATGAGGAAGAGTTTGTTTATGTGATCGAGGGCGCGCCTGACCTTTGGCTCGACGGCCATGTGCGGCGCTTGAAGCCAGGCGATGGCGTAGGATTTCCGTCGGGCGCCGGTATGGCCCACACTCTTATCAACAATACGGATGCGGAGGTTCGGCTGCTGGTCGTCGGCGAACCCTCTCGCAAACTCAGCCGCCTGCACTATCCGTTGCACCCCAAGCGCAACGCAGAGGTCAAACAGCGGCACTGGAGCGATGCTCCGCAGCGAGAACTCGGCCCGCATGACGGCAAGCCGGATAAACTGAGGAACGGCGGCGCGGGCTGAACCGCAATCGCCATCAAGCGGGCCCAGCGCCCTCCAGCGATAACCATGGGCATGTCTTCGTGAGGAGCGCACATGTCTTTGATTGGCCGAACCCTTTGGTTCATCAACGCCCATAGCGGTGAGGAACTATCGCTCGACAGCATCGCCGAGGTCGCTGGCGTATCCCGCTATCACCTCGCCCATGCGTTCGGCGAGGCGACGGGCCGCTCGGTTATCGGTTATGTGCGGGCCATCCGCTTATCGGCGGCCGCCCGTAGTCTTGC
>JAYUAJ010000090.1:0-13094 GCA_043741375.1 Hyphomicrobiaceae bacterium
GGTTGATCGAACGGGCGGTGGCCCGGATGCCGAGGTTCGGCCCACCCGCACTGCGGATCGCACTTGGAAACATCGCCGGCCCGCAATCGCTGGCGCGGCCGATCATGCTGTCACTCGGGCTCGGGCTCGGGCTATTAACTGCGCTATCGCTGGTCGACAACAGCCTGGAGACCGAGCTGAAAACCAGCGCTCCAGCGCGCGCGCCCAACTACTATCTGCTCGATCTCGGCCGCACCCAACTCGGTGACCTCACGGCGCTACTGGATCGCGTAGCGCCGGGCGCCACGATCGACGCCAAGCCGATGTTGCGTGGACGCGTGGTCAGCCTGAAGGGTGCGCCGGTCGAACTTGTGAAAGGGACCCGCGAGACGGAGTGGTTCCTGCAAGGCGATCGTGGCCTCACCTATGCCAGCGAGCCCCCTGCGAACGATAAGTTGATCGCGGGTGAATGGTGGGCCAAGGACTATACCGGTCCGCCACTGGTGTCGCTGGATGAGGAAATCGCGCGCGGCTTTGGCCTCGCGATCGGCGATAGCCTGGTTGTCAACGTTCTCGGGCGGCCGATCGAAGCGCGCATCGCAAATTTGCGCAAGCCGGCCTGGGAACGGCTGACCATGAATTTCACCATGATTCTGTCTCCCGCGCCGCTCAAAGGCGTCCCCCACAACCTCATGGGCACCATCACCTATCCGGTTCCACTGCCGCCAGATAAAGAGGGGCAACTGCTGCAGGCCATTGCCGATACCTTCCCGGGGACGGCGGCCATCCGGGTCAAGGACGGTCTCGATCTTGCTGCCTCCATTCTGGACAAGGTGGTGATGGCCATTCGCGTCGCGGCGCTGGTCACGCTTTCGGCCGGCTCACTCGTGTTGGCGGGCGCCATGACCGCCGCGCGGCGCCGCCGCAGCTATCAGGCGGTAATGTTGAAAGTATTGGGCGCAACGACCGGCAACGTCGTTGCAACCATGATGGTGGAATACGGCCTGCTCGCACTTGCCGCAGCCACCGTGGCGCTGGGCCTCGGTGTGGTCTCGGCCTGGCTTGTTTTGCACTACGCCATGCAGATCCCGTTCCTGTTCTCCTGGACGTCGATCCTGTCCTCGGCGGGCATTGCGCTCGGGCTGGTGCTGGTGTTCGGCCTGTTTGGCACCTACCAGGTGCTGCACGCCCGCCCCATGCCACTGCTGCGCTCGGAATGATGCTGCGACGATCTTGAAAAGGCGTTGCGACCGCACCATATCGATGGTCAAACGGTAACGCGCATCGGTGCGGGACCGATGCACCTAATCCAAGGGGATGTTCAGATGGCCGACTTAGACAGGCGATTGGCGACGGCGCAGTCGCGGACTGACGACATCAGCTATGACGCCGGCCTTCGGTCGTTCATGCTGGGCGTCTACAACTATATGGCGGTTGGCGTTGGTCTGACGGGCGCTGCCGCTTACGGGCTTTACGCTTACGCCGCGTCCAATCCGGATGTTTTCGCAACCGTTTTCCAGGGTCCGCTGCGGTTCGTGCTGATTTTCGCTCCGCTGCTTTATGGTTTTTACCTGATCGCCCGCATGCACACGATGTCGGTGACCGGCGCGCGCAACGGTTTCTTCCTGTACGCAACCCTGGTCGGCCTGTCGCTGTCCTTCCTATTTGCCATTTACACCGGGCAGAGCATCGCGCGCGTCTTTTTCATCTCGGCGGCCATGTTCGCCGGCATGAGTGCCTGGGGCTACACCACCAAGCGCGATCTCACAGGTATGGGTTCGTTCCTGATGATGGGCTTGATTGGCATCATCATCGCCTCGCTGGTGAACTTCTTCCTAGTCTCGAGCGCCGTGCAGTTCGCAATCTCGGTTATCGGCGTCGTCATCTTTGCCGGCCTGACCGCTTATGACACGCAGAAACTGAAGGACGTGTACGAGACCGTATCTGGCGACGCCATCGCCATCGGACATGCCTCGGTACGTGGCGCGCTCTCGCTCTACCTCGACTTCATCAACCTGTTCATCATGCTTATGCGCTTGTTCGGTGATCGCCGCAGCTAGACATTAGCAAACTTAATTCCACGCCGGTCCGATCCGTTCGGGCCGGCGTTTTGCTGCGGGCGCCTCAACCCCGGTCAGTTCATATGCTGGCCGCCGTTGATAGCGATGTTGGCGCCGGTGACAAAGGCGGCTTCTTCCGAGCATAAATAGATGATCAGGCCTGCAACCTCCTCGGGCTTGCCGAGACGGTTGACCGGGATTTGCGGAATGATCTTGGTGTCTAGGATGGTCTTGTCGATGGCCGTCACCATCTTGGTGCCGATGTAGCCCGGCGAGATGGTGTTGACGGTGACGCCCTTCTTGGCCGATTCCAACGCCAGCGACTTGGTGAAGCCGTGCATACCCGCTTTGGCGGCCGCGTAGTTTGTCTGCCCGAACGCGCCTTTCGATCCGTTAACGGACGAGACGTTGATGATGCGTCCCCAGCCGCGGTCCATCATGCCGTCATAGACCTGCTTGGTCATGTTGAAGACACTGTCGAGATTGGTCCGGATCACCGCGTCCCAGCTCGCCTTGTCCATCTTGCGGAAGGTGGTGTCCTTGGTTATGCCGGCGTTGTTGACGAGAATGTCGATGGGGCCGAGGTCCGCCGCCACCTTGGCGCAGCAGACCTTGGCGCTTTCGTAGTCTGTGACGTCGCAGGCATAGGCGTTGAACAGATAGCCCTTGGCCTTCATCTCAGCGAGCCATTCCGTGCTGGTCTTGTTTGACGGCGAATATGTGACAGCCACCGTATACCCAGCATCGGCCAGCTTGGTGCTGATGGTTTCACCCAGCCCGCCCATACCGCCCGTTATCAGGGCCAGACGCTTTGCCATGTTGTTTCCTCCGCGTTTATGGAACTGTTGTTGCTGCTACGGACGTATCACAGCCCTGCGCCGTTGGCAGCGTCGAACAGGAACAATCTTTCCTTGGCAGCGACGAAATCTTTGCGGGCGGCCGTCACCGCTGCCACAGCGCCCTGTTCCCGAGAAACCGTTGTAGCGTGACGGAAAACGCCAGCAGCGGCAGCACCATGAGAACAATGGCCGCTGAGAGGTGGGAGAGTTCGTCCTCTTCGGCGACGATCTGGGCTTCACGCATGGAAATCTGGCTGACCAGCCAGGGCGGCATGGTGATGGCTTGGCCGGGCGCGAGATGGGCGGCGAGGAAATACTCGTTGGCGCTGAGCAGAAAGATCAGCAGGCCGACGGCCAGGACCGGCTGCCGGATCATCGGCAGCAGAATGGTGAAGAGGATGCTGGGGTGGGAGGCGCCGTCGAGATAGGCGGCCTCTTCAGCTTCGGTGGCGCGGGTTCCGAAGGCCGGCTGCAATAGCCAGATGGCGGCGGGCAGGTTCGCGCCCGCATAGACTAGGATGAGCAGGAGTTGCGTATCTAGAAGGCCAGTCGCTTCGGCCATCACATAGAGCGGGGCGATCATCGCCACGGGCGGCAGGATGCGCGTGGCGATGAGGCCGAAGGTGATGATGTGAGGCTCAAGCATTGGACCCCTCGCCCAACCGCGCTTTGCAATGAAGAGGACGCTGGCCAAGGCAAAGGCTGCGAGGCACCAGGGCCAGGTGGCGCGTTCAAAGGGGATGATGGCGCCAAGTGCCAGGCCGAAGCCGAGGAGCGCCACGGCCGACCAGGGAATCGCCGAGCGCAGCCGGGTGAGACCGTAGACGGCCATGGCGCCGAATGTCAGCGTCAGGAGCGTCGAGGCCGAGGCGACGATGATCGAGTTCATATAGCCGAGGCGCAGATTGTCCTGGTGATCGGTGAAAACGAACCGCCAGGCGGCGACCGTCGGCTGGAAATCAATGAAGGGCAGGTAGCGCGGCCCCTTGGCGATGTCGTTGAAATCCTTGATCGACGTTATGCCGAACCAATAGATGGGGAACACGCAAACGCCGCTCCAGATGAGGAGGGCCGTGTAGGTCGCAATCCGGTCAGTCAGCGATTTGAGGCGCGAATGGGCCGGCTGAACCATCGAGACTACCGCATCCGGTTGCCGGTGCTGGCGTCGAACACATAGAGATGATCTGTGGACGCTGCGACGCCAGCGGTCTCGCCGGGTTTGGCGACGAAGTCCTTGGCCGCCTTCACGGTCAGGAAGCTGCCGTTGGATTTCACCGTGACGAGGGTGTGGTCGCCGATCAGCTCGGTGGTGTAGATTTCGCCTTTCAAGGCGGCATTGGCGGGCGCGGTGATCGAGCAATCCTCTGGGCGGACGCCGAGCACGGCATCGGCGGCCGAGCCGGTGACGCGGGTGGCAAGTGTTTCGCCCTGCATAAGGAACGTTCCGTTTTCGAGCGCGCCCTTGACGATGTTCATGGGCGGCGAGCCGATGAACTGGGCGACGAACAGATTGGCCGGGTCGTTGTAAATGTTCGCCGGCGTGTCGAGCTGTTGCAGGATGCCTTTTTCGAGGATGGCGACGCGGTGCGCCAGCGTCATAGCTTCAACCTGGTCGTGCGTGACATAGATCGTGGTGATACCGAAAGACTGCTGCATGTGCTTGAGCTCGGCGCGCATATGGCCGCGCAGCTTGGCGTCAAGGTTCGACAGCGGTTCGTCCATTAGAAACACGGATGGGCGGCGGATGATGGCGCGGGCAAGGGCCACGCGCTGGCGCTGGCCGCCCGAAAGCTGGCGCGGATAGCGGTCCAGCAGCGTTTCGAGCTGCACCTGAGCCGCCGCATCATGGATGGCGATGTCCTGTTCGGCCTTCGGCACCTTGCGCACTTTCAGCGGGAAGCCGATGTTTTCGGCCACGGTCTTGTGCGGGTAAAGCGCGTAGGATTGGAACACCATGGAGATGTCGCGGTACTTCGGCAGCACGTCGGTGACGTCGCGGTCGCCGATGCGCACGCGGCCGGAGCTGGCGGCTTCGAGGCCCGAGAGGATGCGCAGCGCCGTCGTTTTGCCTGAGCCCGAGGCGCCGAGCAGCACCAGGAATTCGCCCGGCGCGACCTGGAGATTGAGCTCTTCCAGCACCCGGACGCTGCCGAAGCTTTTCTGGACATGGTCGAAGGACACGGGCACGCCCGGATTTGCAGCCACCGAAGTCTCCTAGACGTTATCCTTTGACCGCGCCGAGCAGCACGCCCTTGGCGATGAAGCGTTGCAGGAAGATCGCCATGATGATCACGGGAATGATCATGATGACAATGATGGCCGACATTTCCCACCAGAGCGTGCCGCGTTCGCCGGTATTCTTGGCCTGGATCATGATCGGCATGGTCTGCGCCCTGGCGGTTGAGAGGAAGACCGCGAACAGATACTCGTTCCAGTTGAGGATCAATGTCAGCAAGGTGGTGGCCGCAAGTCCCGGGCGGGTCAGCGGCAGCACGATGTCCCAGAAAATGCCAAAGCGCGTCGCACCATCGAGCTGCGCCGATTCCTCCAGTTCGATCGGCAGTCCCCGGAAGAAATCGTACATGAGCCAGACTACGATCGGCAGGTTGGCGACGGCATAAACGAGGATCAGCGCCAGATGTGTGTCGACCATGCCGACGGCCTGGAACATCATGTAAATGGGAATGACAACCACGATGGGCGGCAGGATGCGCTGCGAAATCATCCAGAACAGGATGTCGTTGTTGCTGAGGCGGGCCTTGAAGGACCGGCCGACCGACAGCGCGAGCAGAAAGAACAGGGCGAGCGCCACCGCCGCCGACAGGGCCCAGTGCACGCCGAGATAGGTGGACGTCAAAATCGCCGCCAAGGCGAGCAGCACGAACAGAACAATGTTGCCGAAGCGCGGCGCATATGAGACGCGGGCGAGCGCATAGGCCGCCATGGTGCCGGTGATCATGCACAAGGCGGTGGAGAACATGCTGACGACCAATGAATTCTCGTAAGCCAGCAGCACCTTGCAGATCGCTGACTGCATCGGATCGATTTTGATGAGAGGCGAGATCAGGAAAGCGGCAGAATTATAGACGTAGAGCATCAGTTGGCGGACAACCGCATAGGGGTCGCAGTAAGGGTCGGTCGCGAATTGGGCGCGCCAGCCATCGAGCGTTGGCTGGAAATCGTAGAAGGGGATGAAATAGGGTCCTTCGTTGACGATCTTTGCGTCTTTGAAGCTGGTGATGATGACCCAATAGAGCGGGAACAGCACGAAGGCCGACCAGAACAGGAGCAGCGCATAGGCTAAAAGATTGCCGGCGAACGACATCTTGCCGGGCGCCGGTGGCTCAAACAGCCGCTCCATCAGGCTGCGGCTGGCTTTCTCGAATTTGTAGCTCGCGTTGCTCATGTTGCGTCTTACGTCTCTGCTTACGAATGGGCTTTGCGCATTTGACTGAGTACGACGTAGTTGAAGAACGACGAGCACACCACGACAGTCACGATCAGTAACAGATAGGCGACGGCGGCAGAGTCACCCATGTCGTTGGCGCGCCAGAGGAAGACCGAGTGCAGCGTCATCGATTCCGTGGCGATGCCTGGCCCGCCCGCCGTCATGATGTTCGGTAAATCGACGATCTTGAAGGCCTCGATCATCCGGATGAGGATCACGGTCGCGGCCACCGGTACGATCTGCGGCCAGGTGATGTCGCGGAAGATCTGAACGCTGGACGCGCCATCGACCTCTGCCGCCTCGACCTGGTCCTTGGACACATTTTCGAGCGCCGCCAGCATGACGATAAAGATGAACGGAATCCACTGCCAGCTGTCGCCCAGAATGACAAACCAGCGCGCGGCCCAGGCGTCGGTTGACCAGGCCCAGTCGCGCAGGCCGATGAATTCCCAGAACGGCTTGAATGGGCCCTTTGTAATGTCCAGAATCATTTTGAAAGCGTAGCCAACGCCCAACGGCGTGATCATCAGCGGGATGAAGAAAATAACCCGGAAAAAGCTCTTGCCCCAGATCGGCTGCGAGCACAGGAAGGCGAGCCCGGTGCCAATCACAAACTGGATGGCGCAGCCCGCAAACACGTAGAACAGCGTGTTGAGCAGCGTGCCCCACTGGTTTCCCGATAGCAGCGTCGCCGCAAACAGCAGCCCCAGCCCGAGCGCTGCGGCGGCCGAGATGAAGCGGCCGACATTGCCAATAGCGCTAGTCTTCGACAGGGAACGGAAGAACCACCACCCGACAGCGCCGATCAGGACAGCGCTGAAGGCGTAGCCAACGACCCCCATCCCGGTCAGCCGGCCAAGGAAGTGAGCCTGCTCATTGCCGCTGAATTGCGCCTGAAAATTTGAAAACCAGACATTGCGGAACACGAGCCCGTTTGACGAGAACTTGACCCGGCTCAAGGCAAAGACGATCGAATAAAATGTCGGAAAAATCGCAAACACAAGAATGAGGGTGACTGCCGGGGCGATGAAGAACGTGCGCGAGTGGCGGTCGAGCCACTCACTCCAGCTCTCCCCCGGCAAAGAACCAGCCAGGGATGACCCCGGCTGGCTTGCTGTGTTGGACGCCATCGCCATCGTGCTTACTTGGCCGGTCCGAGGGCGAGAGCCTGGGCCGCGATCTGCTTGTCGCGACCGAAGTCCTCGGTAACCTTCTCCCAGCCGGCCTCGATGTTCTTCAAGGCTTCATCGACCGTGATTTCGCCAGCAAGATAGCGGGCAAGTTCGGTATCGAGCACCACGCCCGAATACTGCTGGGCGCCGGGAACCTTGAAGTCCGACGCCATGTTCGGGTTGTTCAAAGCCGAGTTGATGGCGCCCAGGTAGCTTTCGGCGGCTTCTTTGGTGAAGCCGGCCTTCACCCACAGATCGGTGCTCTTGAGCTGCGAGACGCGATAAGGGTTAAAGCCGTCCCAGCCGATGGTCACGTCCACGTTCGATTGCGCGGCCTGGTTCATGTAGGACAGGAAGTCGTAGGCTGCCTGCTTCTTCTTGGCATCAGCCTTTGCATTGATGGCGCCAGCCCAGCCGCCGAAGGCAGCGAAGGGGGCATAGTTGATGCCATCGACGGCGTAGGGCGCCGACTCCTTGGTCACTGGCACCAGCTTGCCGCTGGCGCGGTCGAGCACTTCCTTGGTGCCGAGCGCAGGGACTGCGTAGAGCAGGTTCTTGACGGCGGTCGCATCCTTCTCAAGCGCGAGCACCGGCGGATCGCCCCACTCGATCAGCAGGCCGCAACGGCCCGCCTTGAACAGCGCGCGCGTATCGCCGATGTCCATGTTCAGCTCTTCGGGCGGACCGTATTTGCCGGTTTCCTTGTAAACCTCAAAAGCCTTCTTCCAGGCTTCGTTATTTATGACTGGCTTCATGGTCTTGCCGTCAAAGTGGAAGCCCTGGGACGTGCCCTGGGTCTGCACATAGGCCGCCGCAACCGTCTGGATGGCGAAGTAGGACTGGGCATTGCGCTTCTTGAAGATGCAAGAACCGTAGTCCGGCTTGCCGTCGCCGTTCAGATCCTGGCCGTTGATGGCCTTGGCGTCAGCGAGGTAGTCGTCCCAGGTCTTCGGCGGCGCCAGTTTCATCTTATCGAAGACGTCCTTGCGGTAGTAGACCATTTGGAAGTCGCCATCGAGCTGGATCAGCATCGTGTGGCCACCGATCTTCATGCCGAAATCGCGGAAATAGGGCGCGAGATCGGCGGTGTCGATTTTGGTGTCCTTGGCTATGTAGGGATCGAGATTCTCGATCAGGCCCGAGGCGGCGAACTCCACACCCCAGCCAGCGGCGAACACTCCGACGTCGATCGAGTTCGTGCCCGTGCTCCAGTCATTCTGCAGCTTCGGGAAAATTTCCGCGAACGGCACTTCAATGACGTTGATCTTGGCGCCGGTGGCGGCCTCGAACTCTTTGCCGCGCTGGGCGACCATGCCGGCGATAACCGGACCCGGACGGGTCAGGATGCTGATGGTCATCCCATCATACATCATTCCGGCCGACGCTGATACGGACAAACCGCAACCAGCGGCTCCCGACATCAGTGCGGCCAAAGCAAATTTGCGAAGCGACATGCAATCTCCTCCCTAATGTTATGAGGCAGCCTGTTTTAGCGGCCGCCTTCGTCCAGGAGATTATTGCACTCTGCGGGCGTGTCAATGGACCTTGCGATTGCGTTTGTCAGTGGGCGCTGTCACTGTGCCCTCATTGGCTGGGGGCCAGTGACGGTGCCGCAAAGGAGGCGACCATGGCGCAGAATCCCTTCGAGATACCGCAGCAGATGCGGGAGATGGCCGAGAAGAATGTCGAGCAGGCGCGACAAGCTTATGGGCAGATGATGGACAGCATGATGCAGGCCATGGGCATGTGGTCTGCGGCCGTGCCGGCCAACGAAATGACCTCCGGCTTCAAGCTGGTGCAGGACCGAGCGACGCGCTTTGCCAAGCAGAATGCGGAAGCCGGCTTTGCCCTTGCTTCAGAACTGGCGAGCGCCAAGGACATCCAGGAAGTGCTCTCGATCCAGAGCCGCTATGCCCAGACGCAGATGCAGTCCTATGCCCTGCAGGCACAGGAACTGGGGCGGCTGATGAGCGATTCTGCACAGAAGATGGCGCCCGGCAAGTAAGGCGAGCCAGCGCCCGCGGATAGAATATCTCCCGCTTTTTCAAAAGCTTCTGGCAAGGAGTTAAATGTTTCTTTACGCAAATGACTACAACTAAGGGTTGAAGAACAAAAATCTGCAATCCGATTTGACGGCTACGCCCTTGAGGCGAGACCGGCGAACGGGCCAATTGACCCTTGGAGAACACCGCAAATGGCTTTCGATTCCAAACCGCGCCCCGATTCCGTTTCTGCTTTCGCCAGCCTGAAGTCCGAAACCCTGCTGCGCCGTCTGGAACCGCGCATCATGTTCGACGCCGCAGCCGTGGAAACTGCCATCGACGCACTCCATACCGATCCTGCCCATGAACCCATCGCCATTGATGCCCCGGATGGGGCGATGGATGTTCCCGCTGCGGCATTGCATGGCTCCGATCTGGTTGGTTTGGCGGACCACCTTGACGGTCCGGTGGCAGTGCAAACGATGCCCGGCGCCAAAACGATTGTCTTCATCGACGCCAATGTCCCCGACCTCGCCGTCCTGGAGGCGGCGATCGCGGACACGTCCGAAATCGTGGTGCTCGATCCGGCCAAGGACGGTCTGGATCAGGTGGCGGCCTACCTCGCGGACCGGCACGATCTCGACGCCATCCACATCATCAGCCACGGCGAGCCGGGCAAGCTGCATCTGGGGTCATCCACCTATGATGCCGCAACTCTGAAGGCGTTCGATGCCGAACTCGGCCAGATCGGCGCCTCGCTGCAACAGGGTGGCGATATCCTGATCTACGGCTGCGATGTCGCCAAGGGCGCCAGCGGCGATGCCTTCGTGCACAAATTCGCGCAGCTGACCCATCACGACGTGGCAGCGTCTACGGATCTCACGGGTTCGGCGGCGCAGGGCGGTAACTGGACACTGGAAACCCATACCGGCGCCATCGAAGCGGCCACGATTGCGGCAACCGGCTGGCATGGCGAGCTTGCCGCGCTCAATATCTCGGTCAGCAGCCAGCCCGTTCAAACCGGCGGCTCCAATACTGGGGCCGTGGGCCTTTGGACCAACGCCGGCACAATCGGCGGCGTCGCCATCGATATCCGCGCGACTGTCATCAGCGCCGATCCGGGCGCCACAGTGACGTTCGCTTCCGCGATCGGATTTTACGATGCAGCGCATACGCTGAAAGCGGACGACATGTGGGTGCAGCTCACCAGCGGCAGCGCCACAGTCAAGTGGGAGATCTTCCAATCCGGCACCAACCAAACGCTTGCCGCCGTCGGCGATCCTAATTTCCGCATCTCCGATATCGACGGTTCTGGTGGCGCCATACCCGCCGCGCCCACGGTAGAAGTTGAGGCCGTCGCGCCAGACTTGCACGGATTGACCTCCTATACCCTCGATAGCCCCACCAACCTCAACGCCACCATCATTAATGGCGATATCCTGGTGCGCGGCACCCAGAACCAGAATGCTGAGCCGACGTCGCTTGTCGCCTTCAACTGGACCAAAGTCACCAGTTGGGACGTGACATATACGGCGGTGGCCGGCTGGGGCGGGCGCAATTTCTTCCACGACGGCAACGGCGACTTCAAATTCGTCTCACCGCAGACGGTGAACTTACTGGCGATCGATGCCGATGCGAACGATTCAACCGCAGCTGGCGCGTCTTATAAGGCGACATTTGTTGAGCTGGCGGCCCCTGTACCTGTCGTCGACAGCGACGTGCACATTGCGCAGCATTCGGTGATAGGTGCCAACATCGACCGGGCCGAGGTCATTCTCACCAACGCTCAAACTGCCGACGAATTGCTGGTCGGCGGCAGCAGCAACAGCAGCGGCACGATTGATGGCTTGAGCTACACCATTTCGTCGGCAGGCGGACAGATCACGGTAGCGCTGAGCGGCAATGCCAGCCCGGCGACCTACGAGGCCGCGCTGCACGCCATCACCTTCAACAACACATCGCATGATCCGTCGTCTGTAGACCGCAATCTTACCGTCAGCGTCACAAACGATACTTATGGCACGACCAGCAACCTCGCGGCCTCGACGATCCTCGTCTCGCCGGTGAACGACGCGCCGGTCGAAGTGGTGCCCGGCGCGCAAGGCGCGTTCACCAACGTGGCGCTGGCGATTCCGGGCCTCGCCGTCTCCGACATCGATGCCGATGGCGGGTTGGAAACGGTCACATTGTCGGTCGCCCATGGCACGCTGACCTTGCCAGTGAAAGCCGGCCTAACCTTCACCACGGGCGACGGCACGGCCGATACAACTATGGTCTTCAAGGGTACGCTGGCAAATATCAACGCCGCGCTCGCGACCCTGAGTTACACCTCAGCGGCGAGCTACGCAGGTATCGATACACTCACTTTCACCACCAACGACAACGGCAATACCGGTTCGGGCGGAGCGCTGTCGTCGGGCGCCCAGACGGTCGCAATTACTGTGGTTGACCCACCCCATGCCACCGATGATGCGTTCTACACAACGCAGGATACGCCCATCACGGTGTCGGTGCTGGCCAACGACACGGATTTGCAATCCTATCCGCTCACTGTCACGCAAGTGGATGGCCACGCCATCTTGGCGGGTGATCCGGCAGGCGTTGCCGTCACTGGCGGCATCGTCACGCTGGATGCAACCGGCAAGCTTACGTACACGCCGGATGCGGGATATCTCGGGACGCCCACATTCACCTACACGGTTGATGACGGCCACGGTCTGACCGATACGGCAACCGTCAACGGTTCTGTGACGCCGCTCAACCATGCACCCGTCAATGTCCTGCCAGGCAATCAACAGGCAGTGGGCGGGACCGTTGTATTCTCGGCAGCCAATGGCAACGCGATCCAAGTGACCGACGATGCCTCGGCGACACAAATCATCCAGACCACCGTTTCCGTCGACAAAGGCACCCTGACGCTGCATCAGCTGACGGGTCTGACGTTCCTGGCTGGCGACGGCACGGCCGATGCCACCATCACCATGCAAGGCACCAAAGCGGCTATCAACGCCGCTTTGGATGGCATGACGATGACCGGCCCAGGCGGCACGCCCACACCGGCGACGCTCACTATCAAGACCGACGACCTCGGCCATCCCAACGGTGAGGACATTCCGAACGGCAGCTTCGAGACGACGCTCTTATCGGTCCCGGCGGGCGGGCAGTTGACGATGCTGGAATCAAACGTGCCAGGCTGGAAGACCACAGCTACCGATCATATGATCGAGATTTGGGGCTCGGGGTTCCAAGGTGTTCCGGCCTATGAAGGTATCCATTTCGCGGAGCTCAACGCCAACCAGGTTGCCGCCGACTACAACACGTCGACCATCCCTAAAGGTCAGCCGCTCACCTTCTCGTTCGCTCATCGCGGACGTGCTGGCGTCGATGTCATGAACGTCACCGTAATCGATGCTGGTGCGGACGGTGTGTTCGGCACGGCCGACGACACGACGCTAATGAACCAGAATTACTCCGACGGCACCTCGGCCTGGGGCGCTTACAGCAAGGATCTTGGCGCGGCCTCGGGTAACCCGGTCCGGTTGATTTTCAACTCAGTTTCGTCCGCCGGCGGCGCGACGCTTGGTAACTTTCTTGATGCCGTCCATCTTGGTACC
>JAYUAJ010000091.1:0-5669 GCA_043741375.1 Hyphomicrobiaceae bacterium
AAGATTCCTATCAATAAAATTCCGGAAAATGTTGAAGCAGTGACAAACCCAAAGCAAGCATTGGTCAATCTTGCGAGATCGTCAAAAAACAGCTCCGTAAGGGACGCGCTTGTCCCGCATGGCGCAAGTTCGGCCTCAGTTGGGTCTGGATACAACAATCTGATGACACTGTTTGTCTCCCGGCACTGGGACATTGATGCAGCTGCGTCGAACGCGGCCAGTCTACGGAGAGCGGTAGCACGAATAGAAGCGTTGGCAGCACGAATGCATTTATGACAAATGCTCCCGCAAAAAATCTCACTCCCCCTCCCGCAAAATCCGCTCCAGATACCGCCCATACTCGCTCTTGCCCAGCGCCTTGGCGGCTGCGGCCAGCTCCTCCCGCCCAATAAACCCCGATAGGAACGCGATCTCTTCCGGACAGGCGATCATCTGGCCTTGGCGGTTCTGCAGCACGCGGACGAAATCGCTGGCGTCGAGCAGCGCGCCGTGGGTGCCGGCGTCGAACCAGGCGAAGCCGCGACCGAGCTTTTCGACCGTCAGCGTGCGCCTCTCAAGATAGACGCGGTTCACGTCGGTGATCTCATATTCTCCGCGTGGAGACGGTTTTAGGCTCTTGGCGATGTCCACGACCTCTTCGTCATAGAAATACAACCCGATCACGGCCCAATTCGACTTCGGCGCCACGGGCTTTTCCTCGATCGAGGTCGCCACGCCCGCCGCGTCAAAAGCCACCACGCCGTAGCGTTCAGGGTCGTCCACACGGTAGCCGAAGACGCGCGCGCCGGTCTCGATGGATGACGCCCGCGTGAGAACTTCACTTAAACCGTGGCCGTAGAACAGGTTATCGCCCAGGATCAGACAAGACTTTTCTCCGCCCACGAACTTCTCGCCAATGACAAAAGCTTGCGCCAGACCATCCGGGCTCGGCTGCTCGGCGTAGGAGAGGCGAAGTCCCCATTGCTTGCCGCTGCCCATCAGCTTTTCAAAATTCGGCAGATCGCGCGGCGTCGAGATGATCAGGATGTCCGAAATCCCCGCCAGCATCAGCGCCGACAGCGGATAATAGATCATCGGCTTATCGTAGATCGGCAGCAGCTGCTTCGACGTCGTCAACGTCAGCGGATGCAGGCGAGTGCCGCTGCCGCCGGCGAGAATAATGCCCTTCATGACTTCGCCTTTGCTGCCGTGTCCGCGCCCAACCCCAATCGCTCGCCGCCATAGACGCGCTCTCGTATCGGCTTCCACCACCAGTCATTAGCGAGATACCAGGCCACGGTCTTCTCGATGCCGGTGTCAAAGCTCTCGGCCGCGCGCCAGCCGAGTTCGCCCTCGAGTTTGCTCGCGTCGATGGCGTAACGCGCATCGTGGCCCGGCCGGTCGGCGACATGGGTGATCAGCTTCTCATGAGCTTCCGCCCGCGGGGAAAGGCGATCCAGGATCGCGCAGATCCGCCGCACTACGTCGATATTGGTACGCTCATTCCGTCCGCCCACGTTGTAAGTCTCCCCGACCCGCCCGCGCTCTAGGATCGTCAACAGCGCCCGCGCATGGTCATCGACATACAACCAATCGCGCACATTCAGCCCCTGGCCGTAGACGGTCAACGGCTTGCCGGCTATGGCGTTCAGGATCGTCAGGGGAATGAGCTTTTCGGGGAAATGGTACGGCCCGTAGTTGTTCGAGCAGTTCGAGATCAGCGTCGGCAGCCGATAGGTGTGATGCCAGGCCGAGACGATGTGATCGGACGCCGCCTTGCTGGCCGAATAGGGCGAGCGCGGATCGTAGGCCGTGGTTTCGTGGAACAGCCCGCTCTCGCCGAGCGAGCCGTAGACTTCGTCCGTGGACACCGCAAGAAACCGGAATTTTGCTTTCGCCTCGCCCGCCAGCCCAGACCAGTACGTGCGCGCCGCCTCCAAAAGCGAATGCGTCCCGATGATGTTCGTTTCGATGAAGGCGGCTGAACTGGAGATCGAGCGGTCGACATGGCTCTCGGCGGCCAGGTGCATGACGCCATCGGGCTTGAACTCGTCGAACAAGGCCGCCATGCGCGCGCGGTCGCAGATGTCAGCCTGAACGAAGCGATAGCGTGGGTTGGTCGCGATATCGCGTAGCGATGTCAGCGTGCCGGCATAAGTGAGTTTGTCGACATTCAGCACCTCGTGGCCGGTCGCCGCGATCAGATGCCGGCAGAGCGCCGAACCGATGAACCCGGCCCCGCCCGTGACGATGATGCGCATTTTTGTCTCCCGTCAGAGGCGTTCAATCGAAATAGGCCGGCAGGTCAGCCAGTTTGGGGTGCGTCCGATCCTTGGCCGAGAGTACGGCCTTCTCCGCCGCGACCGGCCACGGGATGCCCAGCGCCGGATCGTCCCAGGCTAGGCCCTTGTCGCTGGCGGCGTTGTAGTAGGCGCTGACCTTGTAGGTGACCTCGGTGTCGGGCGCGATGGTGCAAAAGCCATGCGCGAAACCGGCCGGGATAAGCAGCTGCGTCCCGTTCTCGGCGCTCAGCACGTGGTGCACCTGGCAGCCGTAACTTGGTGAGCTTTTCCGCAGGTCCACTGCGACATCGAGGATGGCGCCCCTCAGCACCCGGATCAGTTTCGCCTGGGCAAAGGGCGGCGCCTGGAAATGCAGGCCACGCACCGTCCCCGTCAGCGCAGAGCCCGATTGATTGTCTTGCACGAAGGTCAATCCGGGCGCGACATCCGCCAAGACGTCCAATCGGAACACCTCTGTGAAATAGCCGCGATCATCGCCGAAGCGCTTGGGCGTGAGGGCGATCACGTCGGGGATTTCAAGGCGTTCGATGCGCATGGGGCAGAACCTCAGGTGCACAGGGAAATTTCAGACGACTATCCACCGATTCGGCCGGCGCTCACACAGGCGCGGCGTCGTGCGCGCCCTCGTTGATGTAGATGCGTTGGCAGCCTCGGCCAAGTGCGATCTGCAACTCGTATTCATTGCTGCCGGCGAGCGCGCTCAATTCCGTGAGGCCGATGGTGGGGCCCAGCGCTTCAGCGTAGCCTCCGGAAAGGGCAGCGCTGGGCACGTCCGTCACGTCGACCGTGACCAAATCCATCGAAACCCGGCCAACCAACGGCGCGCGCGTCCCCTCGAAGGCAACCACGCCCGTGTTCGACAGCGAGCGGAGATAGCCATTGGCGTAGCCGATCCCCAGCGTTGCGATGCGCATGGGACGCGTGGCGCGGAAGGTGGCGGAGTAGCCCACGGTGTCGCCGGGCGCGATGTCTTTGATCTGCAGGATAGGGGCGAGGACGGTGAGCGCCTGCTGGACGGGCGTCGGCTCGCCGGGCTGGGCGGGATTGATGCCGTAGAGCGCCTTACCCGGACGCGTAATGTCGGCGCGCCAGGCGGGATCGAGATAAAGTCCCGAGGAATTCGCAATGCTGAGCGGAGCGGACCGCAAGCTGGCGAGCGCCGCGCGAAATCGTTCCACCTGCAGCCGGCACAATACCCGGTCGCCATCGTCGGCGCTGGCAAAATGCGTTAGGTACGCCGCGACTGGATGCGGCGAGCCGCGCAAAAGGGACGCCAATCCCGCAAGTTCTTGCGGCTTCAGACCGAGCCGATTCATCGCGGTATCGACGTGCAGCATGAAAGGGCTGGGCGCCTTGACGGCAAGCCAGCTCTGTAGGTCTCCAGCGCTACCGATGACGGGTATCAGGCGGCCCCGCACAAAATCATTCGGCTTATGGTTCGCCAAACCGTCCAGAACCGCAATTCGCGCCTCCGGGAACTCCTGGCGCAATTCCACGCCATCCTCGACTCGCGCCACGAAAAACAGCCGTGCGCCGGCCTGCCAAGCCGCTCGTGCAACGGGCAGCATGCCGAGGCCATAGCCATCGCCCTTGACGATCGCGGCGCACTCCGCCGGCGCTGATGCGGCCGCCAATGTCCTGAAATTGCTGCCGATTGCCGCGAGATCGACGATTGAGACCGCCTGTCGCAGCGCCGCCGCGGCGATGGCCGGGTCGATAGGGCGGCTCGTGGAATTCGGCATATCGTCCTCAGCAGGGGTGGCGCAGGCAGCATTCTCCGACGCCTATAGCAAGGTCGGCGGCGCCTTGGCAGCCCGCTCCGCTAACTTTTCGGGTGCGAAACCCTTGCTCCCACGGTCGTGCGCCTATAGATTCCGCTCATCGCGATTGGTTTGGCCACGTGGCGGAATGGTTACGCACCGGACTGCAAATCCGTTTATCCCGGTTCGATTCCGGGCGTGGCCTCCAATGCGCGATTGCTTCCCTCATTGCGAAGTTGGCTCCGACAGTCTAGCCATCGGCTGCCCGCGTTGAGCGACGGGGGTCCGTAGCTCAATGGTTAGAGCCGGCGGCTCATAACCGTCTGGTTGCAGGTTCGAGTCCTGCCGGACCCACCAGCTTTACGTCCTGATGATCACACCCTTTTTCAAGAGGAAACAGCCGTAGGGGCGGAACTCGCTGGTGCGCAGCACGGCGAAGGCTTTGGCGGCGGCGGTGTAGAACGCGAAACGCTCCAGACTCGCCATCTGGACCTTGCGGCCCTCAGCGTCCTCGCAGAGCTTGTGCACCTCTTCGAACATCGGCAGCACCTTGTCCGGGTCGCCCACCACCTGCATGCGCGTGACGGGCGCTTCTACAAAGGTGTCGAGCGGGAAGACGGTCAGCACGGCGGCGATCGCTTGGGGAATATCCAGCCCCGGCGCCTCGATGATCCGCCCAGAGACGGTCGTCTTGGCGACGGTGCCGGCCGGATGATTGGCGTCGCAGACCAGGAGGTCTTCGCCGTGGCCCATCGACTTCAGCGCCCACAGCAGGTCGGCGCTGAGATGCGGGGAGAGGTTTTTCAGCATGACACTTTATCCCTCAAGCCCACCAGCCCGCCGCCTTGTTGCCCGCGCCCGCCGACTTCATCTGCGCGGCGGCTTCGGCCGAGATCGGCTCTATGTCCATCAGAAAGCGTTGGGCGGCGTTCATGCGTTTGTACAACCCTTCCGTCAGGTATTGCCGCTGCACCAGCTGCTGGGGCAAGTCGCGCCGCGTGTACGTCAGATGCAGCACACGCCGTTTCTTGCCGCTGACGTTGGTCGTCCCGCCGTGCCACATGGAGGAATTGACGATGATGACCGAGCCCTTCGGCGCTTCGACGCGGATTTCGCCCGGATAGGGATCGGCGAGACTCTTTGGGACCCGCGCGCGTTCTTCCGCCGTCAAGGCGCCCGGCTCCCAATCGCCGCGGTTCACGGCCGGCACGTTGATCGGCTGCCAGGTGTGCGAGTGGGGCACCACGCGGGTCGGCCCGTTGTCGGCGGTCATGTCGTCGAAGGTGATGATGGCGTTCGATACCCACCAATCGTCGTCGAATTTCTTGGGCACGTCGACATGGAGATCCTGGTGGCCCTTGCCCTTTTCGGGATTGCGCAGATTGGCGCCGTGCAATTTGAACTCACCGAGGAGATGCCGTGAGGCGGCCAGGAACGGCAGGATGGTAAGGCAGCGGTCGTAGGCCGTGGTCTTGTTGAAGATGTTGGAGACGCGCGGCGCGCCGGGCTCGACATGCACTTCGTGCCCGCCCTTGTCCGGCCCCTCGGCCGCGTGCAAGCGATCGAACTCCTCGGCCATCTCCGCGCATTCGGCGGCACTGAACACGCCGGTGCGGACATAGAATCC
>JAYUAJ010000092.1:0-2361 GCA_043741375.1 Hyphomicrobiaceae bacterium
CCGCGAGTTCGCCCGCAACATCGTCTGGCTGAGGGCGTCCTGCGCCGGCAAAGCAGTCGCTGCTGAAAAGACCGACAAGCACACCTGGCGTTGCGCGCCGTGCAGCGGGCCGCTCATGCTCACCTATGAAGTCTATGCATGGGACCTGTCGGTGCGCGCGGCGCACCTGGACGACACACACGGCTTCTTCAACGGCAGCAGCGTTTTCCTGATGATGCATGGTCAGGAGCATGCTCCGGTGGAAGTGGAGATTCTCCCGCCGCTCGACAAACCAAATAAACAGCCCGACAAGTATCGCGCATGGCGCGTCGCCACCGCCCTGCCGCGCGCCGGTGCCGCGCCCTACGGCTTCGGCACATACCGCGCAGAAAATTACGACGAGCTGATCGACCACCCGGTGGAGATGGGGTCCTTCACCCTGGCGACCTTCGATGCCTGCGGCGTGCCGCACGACATCGCCATCACCGGCCGCCATCGCGCCGACATGCAGCGCTTCGCCGCCGACCTCAAGACCATTTGCGAATACCAGATACGATTGTTCGATCCGTCCGGCAAGGCGCCGATGGATCGCTATGTGTTTCTGGTCATGGCGTTGGGCGAAGGCTACGGTGGGTTGGAACACCGCGCCAGCACGGCGCTGGTCTGCTCGCGCGACGATCTGCCCAGCGCTCAGGACCCCAATGGACAGGACACAGCACGCAGCGACAAATACCGCACCTTCCTGGGACTCGCCAGCCACGAATACTTCCACACCTGGAACGTGAAGCGCATCAAGCCCGCGGCTTTCGTCCCCTACGACCTCAGCCGTGAAAACTACACGCGCCAGCTCTGGGCATTCGAGGGCATTACGTCCTACTACGACGATCTGGTGCTGGTTCGCACTGGACTCATCACCCGCGAGCAATATCTTTCCCTGATTGCCGAGACGATCACCAAGGTGCTGCGCGGCAGCGGGCGGTTGAAGCAAAGCATCGCCGACTCCTCCTTCGACGCCTGGATCAAGTATTACCGCCAGGACGAGAACGCGCCCAACGCCGTGGTGAACTACTACGCCAAGGGATCGCTGGCCGGACTGGCGCTCGATCTCACCGTTCGCCTCAAGACGCAAGGCCGGCGGTCGCTGGATGAGGTGATGCGCGCCCTCTGGCAGCGCTACGGCAGCCTGAGCATTGGCGTACCCGAGGGCGGCGTGGAACAAGTTGCCTCCGAGATCGCGGACACAAGCCTCTGGGATTTTTTCGCTTCGGCCGTGCACGGCACCGAAGACCTTCCGCTCAAGGACCTGTTGGCCCGGTTCGGCGTGGAGTATTCGCTCCGCGCCGCGGAGAGCGCCGCCGACAGCGGCGGCAAGCCGGCGTCGAAAAAAAGCGTGCAACCCCGCGCCGTGCTGGGCGCGAAGATTTCGGCCAACGGCGAGGCCAGGCTCATTCATGTGTACGACGGCGGTGCGGCGCAAGCGGCCGGGCTTTCCGCGGGCGATGTGGTGCTGGCCGTCGATGGCCTCAAAGTGGGTGGCGGGAATCTTGATGCGCGCATCGCCTCCTACCCGGTGGGCACGCTTCTGAAGCTGCACGCGTTTCGCCGGGACGAGTTGATGGAATTTGGCGTCACACTTCAGGCGGCGCCGGCAGATACCTGCCATCTCACCCTGATGGACACCCACAATGACGCGATCCGGCAGCGACAGGATTCCTGGCTTGGCGGCAGCACGTAGAATGCAGGCAACGCATACAAGCTATGAATATTGTCAAAAACGACAATGTAAATGCCATAGACATAGCTAATATATTGACTCTGCCGATTGATAAGTTTGCAATTTATGCTGGACGGATCCGCAAGGGCTGCAGCCGTTCGTGGACAGATCGCGCCTGCCAAGACGTGATGCGCGGCGTGGTGCGCAGCCTGTTCGCGCTGTTTCTTTGGCCCGCGCTGGTACTCGCCCAACCCGCACCCGAAGCCGCTACCGGGTTCACGCCCAAACAGCCCGCCTACGGCAAGCACTTCATGGTCGCGGCAGCCCATCCGCTCGCGGTCGAGGCCGGCGTCGAGATGTTGAAGCGCGGCGGCAGCGCCATCGACGCGGCCATCGCCACTGGACTTGTTCTCAATCTCGTCGAGCCGGAATCGTCCGGCATCGGCGGTGGCGGGTTTCTGCTGCATTTCGATAAGCGGCAGAAATCCGTTGTCGCCTACGACGGCCGCGAAACCGCGCCAGCGGAGGCGACGGCCGACCTGTTCCTCGACCCCGAAGGCAAGCCGCTGCAATTTCTCGATGCGGTGGTGGGCGGCCGCTCGGTGGGCGTGCCCGGCCTGCTGCGCCTATACGAAGTGGCCCACGCGCGGCACGGCAAGCTCGCCTGG
>JAYUAJ010000093.1:0-2356 GCA_043741375.1 Hyphomicrobiaceae bacterium
AAGCTGCGGCTCGATTTCGGCACTCCGGGCTGGAAGCAGGACTACACCCGCCGGGTCGATGCCTTGTTGAAGTCGCTGCGCGCACGCAAGGCGGCGGTCTATTGGCTCGGGCTGCCCCCGATGCGTGGCGACAATGCCAGCACGGCGGCGCAGCTGATGAACACGATTTTCGTCGAGCGCGTGCGTTTGAGCGGGGCGAAGTACCTCGACAGCTGGGACGGCTTCGTAGATCAGGCCGGGGCCTATGCCGATACCGGGCCGGATGTTGCTGGCGTGGTACGGCAGCTGCGCTTGAATGACGGCGTGCACATGACCCAACCTGGGTACCAGAAACTGGCCAGCCTGGTGGAGCGCGAGATCGCACATGATCTGGCGGTGGCCAAGCGCGAACGCGACGTGCCCCTGGCTGGCGATGAGAACGAGCAACGCAACGTGCGCGACGACAGTCTGCCGCGCGCGCCGGGCGCGGCCCCGCCACAGACGGCCGGCAAATCAGGCAAGGATGTCGCTGCCGACGATGGCACTATCGCGCTGCCCAGCGAGGGGGGACAGCCACCCGAGACGGTAACCATCGTTCGCCCGGCCATAGCGGGCGCGGTGCTCTCTAGCATTCTGGCAACGCCCAACGGTCCGGTCGCCGATCCGGGCCACACCCTGCCGGCTGATCTGCTCGGCGGTTTCACCGTACTGAGTTCGATCGCGACCTCGGCCGACATGCAATCGCGCGGTCGCCAGCAGCAGCCGCTGACCGAGAGCCCGTTTTTCAAGCTCCTGGTCCGGGGTGACGGCCTCTCCTCACGCCCCGGGCGTGCCGATGATTTCCAGTGGCCGAGGCCAGGCGAAGTCAATCAGCCCCAATAATATCGGCAAACAGACCCGGGTCGATGTTGCCGCCCGAGAGCACGACCGCAGCCGTCCGTCCGTTGAGCGGCACGACACCGGAGAGGAGCGCCGCTAGCCCAACGGCCCCACCCGGCTCCACCACTAGCTTCAATTCCTCGTAAGCATAGCGCACCGCGTCGCGGACCTGAGCCTCGCTGACGGACGCCGCGGATACTGACTGCGCTTGGCACGTCGCAAAAGTCATGACCCCGGGCGAGGGCGACAGCAGCGCATCGCAGATCGAGCCGCTGTGCCGTGCATTGGTCTCGCGGGTGCCGCTGGCCAGCGAGCGTCCGGTGTCGTCGAAGCCCTCAGGCTCGATGGCTATCACGTGGACGCCGGGATCGGACGCATGCACGGCGATCGCAACACCGCTCACCAGCCCCCCGCCGCCACAGGGCACCAGCACCAGATCTGGCATCAGGCCGAGGTCGTTCGCTTGGGCCATCAACTCCAGTCCCACCGTGCCCTGGCCAGCGATAATCTCGGGATCGTCGAACGGTGGCACCATGACGGCGCCGCGCTCCTTGGCGGCTTGCTTAAAAATGGCCTCCCGGTCCCCGGTGTCGCGATCGTAGGCGATCACCTCCGCGCCGAGCGCCTTGGTGCGCGCAATCTTCAGCGCCGGCGCCTGGGAGGGCATGACAATGGCGGCCCGCAGCCCCATCATGCGAGCGGCATCGGCAACTCCTTGAGCATGATTGCCAGACGAGACCGCCACCACGCCGCCCGGATGAGCCGCTTTGCTCAGTCGGCTGATCTTGTTGTACGCACCGCGGAACTTGAAGGTGCCAGTACGCTGCAACATCTCCAATTTCAGCAGCACGCGCCCGCCCAGCCGGTCATTCAGGCGGTTGCTCTCGATCAGCGGCGTCCGCACAGCATGGGGACGGATTTGCGCCGCGGCGGCGCGGATATGCTCGATGGTCGGCAGGCTCATGAAGGTCCTCGGCGGCAGATTTGATTCGTCGTGGTCGACCGTTTTGACAGCTTGGATTAAAGTGATCCGCAATGACCTTCGCACAAAACCACACTGCCTCCTACTACGCCGCCACGGCCAACGATGCTACGCGCTATCCTGCGCTGGCCGGGGACGTGACGGCCGACGTGTGCGTGATCGGCGGCGGCTACTCGGGGCTGTCGACTGCGATCTTTCTGGCAGACCGCGGCGCCAAGGTGGTGCTGTTGGAGGCCAACCGCATTGGCTGGGGCGCGTCCGGGCGTAATGGCGGGCAGGTGCTGGGCGGCATCCCCGGCGACGCCAGAATAACCAGCGCGCTGGGCGAGGCGGGCCGGCGGCTGCTGGCCGACCTCTGGTATCGCGGCCACGACATCATCGAACAGCGCATCAAGCGCTTTACCATCGCTTGCGATTACAAGCGCGGCACGCTTGAAGCGGCCGTCAAGCCGCGCCACATGGACGGCCTCACGGCGTTTGCCGAGGAGTTTGCGCGCGATCACCCCGATCATCAGT
>JAYUAJ010000094.1:0-2355 GCA_043741375.1 Hyphomicrobiaceae bacterium
GGCGGCAATCGGATGCAAGCTTGACCGCGTTACCATGCACACGGCTGCGATGATCATGCTTGTCGTCAACGCCTGCAAATTTCTGGAATCGCACCCATCAATGGTCCAGCGTCAAGGACCGCAACCCGTATGGGCGGAGACGCGCCCTTCGCGTGGCGAGACGCCCAAATTGTCCGGAGCAGGCAACAAAATGGGGAACAATTCGAGCGCAGTCACGAACGACGCTTTGATCCAACAGCGATGACCGGACCGATCTGGCGGCCTACTTGGTTCGCGGCGTCACGAACATCGGTGCCCTAGCCCGATCTATGCATCAGGGCGGCGGGATTTTATCACCTGATCGCGGTCGTGCGTAAACGGCCGGTCCGGGAGGATCGGTTGGCGGCAACTCTCGGTGCAACACGCTCGGGGTGGGTTGGCCCGTTGTCGGGCGGCTCGGCGGGGGCGCTCGCCCCCGGACTCAGGGTCCGGCCGGCTGGGCTGTGACGGAGCCGGCAGAGGCACGCGCCGCGGCCGCGAGATTGAGGGCGACAGTGCGGAACAGCGCCCGATCGGGACAGCTCGTCGGCAGATGCACGCGCAGGCGCTGGATCTTTTCGACGACGCGGGCGGCGACCTTGAGGAGACGCTCACGGATGGTCGCGAACTCGGCCTTGGCCAGAGGGCTCGCCGCGGGAATCGCGGCGCGCACGGCGTGCATCAGCCAGAAGGCGGCCGTGTGCAGAACAAGGCGCACCTGGTTGGCCGTGGCGCTCGGACAGGAGGTGCGGTCGGAGGCGAGCTGGGCCTTGTGCAGCTTGATCAGGTTCTCCATTTGCCCGCGCCGGCAGTAGACCTCGTCGTAGAGATATTGGGCGCCGCCCTCGAGCGAGGTGACGATGTAGCGGATGTCGATCTCCTGGGCGACGCCGCCGTCCTTGGTCGGCTGCATTGACGCTTCGATGCGCGCGATCACGCGACGGGCCTTCGACCAGCTGCCGGCCTGATACTTGACGCTGGTGTAGGCGCGCATCTTCTCTTTCGTGCTCATCGAATGGCGCTGGCGCAAAGCCTCGACGGCGTCGGCGACGAGGCCTTCGAGCACAGCGTTACCGGCAAAGCCGAAGATGAAGCCGGCCTCGTTGTCCTCGACCCAATCCATGGCCTCGTGGCGGCCATAATGGCTGTCGCCGCGGTAGACGATCTCCGTTGTCGGCCAATGCCGGCGCAGGCGGGCGGTCAGATGCCGGAGCACGGTCGCCACCTCCCGCCCCTTGGGCGTCTTGCCGGCGCGCACGAAGGCGACCACCGGCTTGCCCGTCGCCACATGATAGACATGGATCGGAAGGAAGCAGCGGCAGTTGTAATGCGCATTCCACAGGCCGAGCTGCTGGCCGCCGTGCACCTCGTCGACCGTATCGTCGATGTCGAGGATCTCCATTTTCCCAGGTGGCGTGTGCTCGGCGAACTGATCGACCAGGGCTGCCGTCAGCCGCGCCGCCTCGATTTTCGTCGGCGCATTCTCGAGCCGGCTGATGGTCGACTGCGAGCACAAGGCCGCGCCGGTCTCGGGCAGCCGGCCGACCGCCATCTTCAACGCCGGATCGTGCCGCAGCAGATTGAGATCATTGCCGTCGGCATAGCCGCAACAGATGGCGAACACCCGCGTCGCCACCATCTCCGACATCTCATGGCGGATGCGGGTCGGATCGCGCCGGTCACGCACGGTGCCGGCCAGACGGGCGCAGATGCCGAGCCCCCGTTCCGCCTCGCGCAGCAGCAACAGGCCGCCATTCGAGGACTGATTGCCGCCGTCGAAATCAACTGTGAGCTTCTTGGCGAGAACGGCTGGCAGGTCGAAGGGGAGCGGCGTATCTTGTGTCATGGCTGTGGCGCTCGGTGTCGATACGCTGGCACTCATGTGGCTACTGGATTGCTACGTGAATCGAGCCCCTTGCGCCACAGCCTTCACACGATTTCTCAGGCCTGATGCATAGATCGGGTTAGCGCCGCCACCAACGATGGAGTTGGCTCGATGGCACGGACACTGTGGGACGTTCTGAGCGCGATTGCGGACCGTCGCGGCCGCAAGGGGCGGCAGCTGCCGTTGCCTGCGATCCTCGCCATCGCTATTTGCGCAATGCTGGCTGGTGCCAACGATCTGCGGGCGATTTTCCGCTGGGGCCGCCGCCTGACGCCCGAGGCGCTGGCGCTGTTTGGCATCGAGCGGGCCCCGTGCCACGCCACATATCACTATGTTTTCAAGTCGTTGGACGGCGACGTCCTGGCCAAGGCGCTCGGCGCGTTCGCGTGCGGCAACGGTGAGCCGGGTCACATCGCCATCGACGGCAAGACGCTGAAGGGCAGCCGCCGGCT
>JAYUAJ010000095.1:0-2347 GCA_043741375.1 Hyphomicrobiaceae bacterium
AAGAACAGGCCGCTGTCCTTGATCTCGCGGTTGAGCTGGTTGCGCGTCACGCCGGGCTGAACCGTCACGTTCAGGTCTTCCGCGTTCAGGCGCAGCACCTGGTTCATCCGCGACAGGTCGATGCTGACCCCGCCCTGCACCGCGAGCAGGTGGCCTTCGAGCGACGAGCCCACGCCGAACGCGATCACCGGCACCGCATGCCGCGCCGCCAGCGCGACGACGAAAGCGACGTCCTCGGTCGCCTCGGCGAACACCACCGCCTCCGGCGGCGCGACTTCGAACGGCGACTCGTCGCGCCCGTGCTGCTCGCGCACCGATTGCGCCAGCGACAACCGATCGCCGAAGCGCGCCTTCAGCGCATCGAGCATCTGCGCGGGCATGGGTCGCGCGAGCACGGCGGGTTTCATCTCGAAGGGGGCGTTCATGGTTGGTCCTTCACGCGGGGGAACTTCATTCTAGGCAGCGTGGTAGGAGAGCTACTACAGCCGATTGCGCCGCCGTCCGCTCGTGATCCAACCACACCGAAAGCATAGTTCGCGCAGATCAACCCGACCCCGACGCCACCATGAACAAGTTCAATTCGATGAACACCACGATGCTGGTTGCAGCCCTCGCGATCAGCTCGGCCGCGTTCTCTGCCACCATCACCAAGGAAGACTACAAAGCTCGCAAGGCGCAGATCAGCGACACCTACAAGGCCGACAAGAAGACTTGCGGATCGCTCGCCGGCAATGCGAAAGATATTTGCCAGCAAGAAGCCAAGGGCAAGGAAAAGGTGGCGCGCGCCGAAGTCGAGTACCAGTACACCGGCAAGCCGCGCGACAACGAAAAGCTCGCCGTGGCAAAGGCCGACGCGGTCTACGAAGTGGCCAAGGAAAAGTGCGATGACCTGGCCGGCAACCCGAAGGATGTGTGCGTCAAGGAGGCCAAGGCGAAGCACGTCGCGGCCAAGGCCGATGCGAAGATGGTCAAGACCGTCGCCACCTCGCGCGCCGAGGCCAGCGACGAGAAGCTGGAAGCGCAGTACAAGGTCGCGGCCGAGAAATGCGACGCTCTCTCCGGCGATGCCAAGTCCTCGTGCATCAAGACCGCGAAGAGCCGCTACGGCAAGACCTGAGCGTCGACATCATCCAATGTAAAAAAGCCGGCGCAAGCCGGCTTTTTGTTGGTGCGCCCAGCATGGGCGCGATCCCGGAGGTGCAAGTCCTCCCGCGAGCTGACCACAGCGAGCGAAGTGAAGCGTTGGTTGGCCACGGTGCGGAAGCCGTGCGGGTTCCAGCGTGGCGGCGACGATCGTCAGCTCGCCGCCGCAGTTCGGGAGTGTTGGTCATCCGGCGCAGCAGGCCGCACTGCGTTAGACGAATTGCTGCGGTACCGGCGGTGAAGCCAGTTCGACCCAGCCCGTTAACGTGAAATAACTCGCCCTCGAAGCGACGACAACCCTCACGATCAAAATCGCGATCTTGAATTATTTCATGCTACGGGGTGAGTCGCGTCGACCCATGAAAGTTAGCGTGAATCGCTGCCAGGCCTTCGCCAGGCAGAAGCCCCTTCATGACTTTGTCTTCGCGCTCAGCCCTCGTTCCAGTCGTACTGGCAGGTCTTGAGCTTCTTGCCCGTGCCGCCGCGGGCCTGTTCCTTGTTCTGGTTGTTCTTCTTGCCCCAGGCCACCACATGGACCTCGTCGCCCTTCCACTTCCAGGCAATGCCGGCGGTGTTGGTGACGTGGGCGTGCAGGGCGCCGTTCAGGTAGGCTACCGGGCCGTGGCCGGTTTCGCTCTTGCCGGCCAGGGCGATGGAGCTGATCTTCTTCATCTCCTCGGTGCCGCATAGCGACTTGACCTTGGAATTGGCGAAGGAGTATTTGGGCTCCGCCGCCGCGACCACCGCGGGCGCGATGACCTCCAGCGTGGCCTTGCAGCGCTGCCGGTTGGCGGTGACGACGAAGTCGTAGTCTCCGGGCGCTGCGATCTTGCCGTCCACCTCGGCTTCATCGGCGAACAGCTTGTAGCCTTTTGTGCTGAGGCCGAAGCCCTTGATCCAGTGGTCGAACTCCTCCTTACTTGATGCCGGCCCTGATCTTGCCGCCTGACATGTCCCGCTCAGTCAGCGTGATGGTCAGTGTCTTTCCCTTCGCCTTTGCCGCGAGTTTCTCGACATCCTTGTCGTCAAGCACATGTTTCTCATCCAGAGCGTATGAAACGGTCGGCATGGTGGCTATCTCCTCAGCTTGAATTAGCGGGTTACTTGAGCAGTATGGTTGCTGATCGGAGATTGTGTCGGCTTTGGTGCCCCGAGACCAGGGCTTTGGGCATGTGGCAACACCGCTTCCGCCCTGGAGTCCTCG
>JAYUAJ010000096.1:0-5611 GCA_043741375.1 Hyphomicrobiaceae bacterium
CAGGACCACTGTCAGCAGAAACGGCAACGTGCCGAGAACGGTGAGCAGCCACTGCGCCGACAGGCCGCCGATGACCACCAGCCCAATGAAGAAGCCCGCAATCGCGGCGAGCGCCAAGGCCTGCCAAAGCCAGGAGCCGGCACGCGCGCTCGCCTCCGGATCAAGCCGGGCCAGCCCTGAGACCGCATGGCGCAACAGCGCCGGGCCCGCGCTAGCGATGACGCAGGCGCGCAAACCCTGCGGCGTAACGAGCCTGACGGAAAAGCCGCGATTTGACAGCCGGCGCGCCAGGTAGCGCACGCCGCGCGGGGACATCAGTGTGGCGTCCAGCGCAACGGTGGGCTGGCCCTCCAGCATGCCCTCTGCCCAGGCCTGCTGCAGATTGAGGGGATCTTCGCCGGCGCGCAGGCCCGCTCCCGCCGGGTCGGCGAGATACGGAATGGCCAGGTGACGCGCCAGCGCGGCCACATAGTCCTCGGCGCGCATCCGGCCCTCGCCGATCAGCACGCGTCGAAGGCTCACGCCGAGATTGCCAGCGGTTGCGGCCAGTGCGTCGAGTTCGCCGGCTGCGATGAGTGCAACACCGGGTGGGCCGGCCGATAGAAAGTCGTATTCCCTGCGCGATTGCCGCACCCGGGATCGGACCCCCAGAGGCAATCGGGGTTCATGCAGTGGATTGACCTGCAGAGTCAGCCTGGTGTTGGCAAGGCGCGGGATAGGGGCCGGCGCAACCTCGACCTCGAACGGCCTGGCCTCGTTCTGTGCAACGTTGGACGCTGACGATTGACGGTTCGACATCCGCGGCCCCGCGAACTCTCGGCGTTTCCTGCGCCACCGTAGGGACTGGCGGTTCGCCCGGCACTTGGGTAGGTACCGGGGTTGAGTGAGTTCCGGTGCGGCCCCAGCGCTGCCACGGTTGGCTGCGATAGCGGCGTTGCGAGAGGTGCGGCTTGAAGACTTTGCTGACAGTGCTGCTGCTTTTGGCTGGCGTTTTGCCCGGTTTTGCTGGGCTTTCGCGCGCCGCGCAGCCGGCTGCCCCTGCTCTGGCGCCCGCGACCGATCCGGCCGCCGTCCCCGGTGCCGATCCAGCCGATGGCTCGGCTGCTCGTCGCCATGTGCTGCGCGTGTTGACCGATGCCGACTATCCACCGTTCAATTATGTCGACGAGCTTGGGCAGTTGACCGGGTTCAACATCGACTTTGCGCGCAGTGTTTGCGTCGAGCTGGAGGTGAGCTGCGATATAAAGACAATCGCGTGGGAGGATCTGTTGCCGACGTTGGATCGTGGTGACGGCGATGCGGTGATCGCCTCGATTGCCGCGACACCGGGAACGCTGACCCAAGCCGACTTCACGCAACCCTATTATTTCATGACCGGACGGTTTGCGGTGCGCAAGTCAGCATCGCCGCCCGAGATCTCGCCGGTGGGTTTGGAAGGCCGCAAGATCGTGGTCGCCGCCGGCTCGGCACACGAGGCCTATCTGAAAGCGTTCTTTCCCGACAGCCAGATCATAGCGGCGCCGAGTGTCGAAGCGGCGCGTCAGTCGCTGGCCAAGGGAGCGGCCGATGCCCTGTTTGGCGACAGCCTCGCGCTGGCCTTCTGGAGCAACGGCTCGTCGTCGAACGGCTGTTGCGAAATCAGTGGACCACCCTACTCAGACGAGCGCTATTTCGGCGCCGGTATCGCGATCGCGGTGCGGCGTGGTGACGTGCTTTTGCACCGGCAGCTCGACACGGCGATCATGCGCATACGCTCTTCTGCGCGCTTCGAAGAACTCCTGTCGCGGTACTTCCCTGTGCGTCTTTTTTGAAATGGATGGCGACGCGGGTTTGAGAAGCGCTGCTAAATTCATTCTCATCAATAGTCTACGGAGGTTGCCTAATGTGAATTGAACTGTTTTCGGCAGTTCGCTATTGAAAACTATGGAATTTCTGCAACACTTTTTCCTCTGGACCCGAAATTCCAAGGGTATTCGATAACTTCCCATCGAATTGAGGGCTTGATCGGACTACCGTCTCAAGTGTTGCGACTGATTCGGGCATCAACAGGAGAGAACTACGATGGCCAAGACCGTTACCAAAGCTGCTGCCAAGGCCCCCGCCAAGGCTGCTCCCGCCGCCAAGAAGCCGGCTGCTGCCGCTAAGGCCGCTGTGCCTGCCAAGAAGGCTGCTGCCAAGGCCGCCCCGGCTAAGAAGCCTGCTGCCAAGAAGGCGGCTGTGAAGGCTCCGGCCAAGAAGACTGCCAAGAAGTAGTCTTTCGGCATCTTTACAACGTTGAGTTCTTAAGCGCGCGGACATGGGCCGCGCGCTTTGTTTTTGTGGGGGTGCTGCCTCTCCCCGCCTTTTCGCGTGGGAGCAGAGAACGTTGTGCTTCGTACTCAGGCGGCTGAGTAAAGGTCAGGCCGACTTGTGACAGACCGCCTCGATGTTGTGGCCGTCGGGATCGAGCACGAAGGCGCCGTAGTAGCCGGGATGATAGTGCGCACGCACGCCAGGAGGACCATTGTCCTTGGCACCGGCGGCCATGGCGGCGGCGTAGAACGCGTCAACTTCGGCGCGCGAATTGGCGGCGAAAGCGATGTGAAGTGGTGGCGTCACCTTCGCTACCTGCGAGAGCCAAAAGTCCGGTTTCTGATCTTTACCGAGGCCAAGATAGTCGAAGCTTCCCGTCATGCTCGCGGGGACCGTCATAAGGATGGTGATGCCGAGCGGGGCGAGCGCCTTGGTGTAAAACGCCCTGGCACGTTCGATATCCGATACCGGCAAGCTGACATGATCGAGACTGGACATAATACGCTCCGATAACTTCCCCGCGCGCTAAACCCGCTCCTGCTCAAGGCGCTTGATGCTGGCGATCGCCTTGGCCGGGTTCAACCCCTTGGGGCAGGCCTGGGCGCAATTCATGATGGTGTGGCAGCGATAGAGCTTGAACGGATCTTCCAGATCGTCGAGCCGGTCGCCGGCGGCTTCATCGCGCGAATCCGATAGCCAACGATAGGACTGCAGCAGCGCGGCCGGGCCGAGATACCGGTCCTGGTTCCACCAATAGCTGGGGCAGGACGTGGAGCAGCAGGCGCACAGGATGCACTCATAGAGCCCATCCATCTTCTTGCGCTGATCAGGCGTCTGCAGACGTTCCTTCTCCGGCATCGGGCTATCGGCCTTCAGCCAGGGTTCTATCGCGCGGTGCTGGGCGTAGAAACCGCTGAGATCGGGCACCAGGTCCTTGACGACATTGAGATGCGGCAGCGGATAGATCTTCACCGGCCCCGTCACCTCGTCCATGGACTTGAGGCAGGCCAGCGTATTGGCGCCGTCGATGTTCATCGAGCAGGAGCCGCAAATGCCCTCGCGGCACGAGCGGCGGAAGGTGAGCGTCGGATCAATCTCGCTCTTGATCTTGATCAGGCCGTCAAGAACCATCGGTCCGCACTCGCGGCGGTCGATGTTGTAGGTGTCCACGCGAGGCCGCTCGCTGTCTTCCGGGTTCCAGCGATAGATGCGGTACTCGACATTTTGGCCGCCCGGCACGGGCGCGTTCCAGGTCTTGCCCTTGCCGATCTTGGAATTGGCCGGAAGCGTCAGTTGCACCATCGCCAGAAAATCCTCTCTTAATCTCGTTCGCCTGTAGCGCTATACACGCTCGGCCTTCGCCTTCAGATCGCCAAGCCCCTTCTCGAACGCGCCGCCGACCATCTTGTCCATGCTCATGAACAGCCCCATCAGTTTGGAAAGATCCGTCGAGGCGCCGGTCATGGCCCAGGTGACATTGGTCGCCGCGCCGGCGGGCGCAAGCGTGAACGTCACCCGGTTCTGTCCCGCGAAGGGCCGCAGCATATTGAGCTGCATGACGGCGCTGGAGGACGGCCGGCTCTCGGTGACGCTAATGTTGCCGGCGCCCGCCTGCCCGCTGCCCTCCCAATCGCAACGCGCGCCCTTGCCCGCAGCCGGCCCTGTATAGACCAATTTGATAGTGGGATCGGACTGCACAAAGGGGTTCCAGCTGTTCATGGCCTTCATGTCATTGATCAGTGGAAATATCTTCTCCGGCGGCGCCTTTATGGAGGCCGAGCGCGAGACGCTGAACTCGTCTGGGCGCAGCGCCGCCCATCCCAGTACGGCCAAAAAGGCCAGCACGACGAGCAAAACAATCAATGCCATTCGAACGTCTCCCTTAAGCCAACAACAAATAGAGATCGGTCTCCTGCTTGGCCGGATCGGCGGCGGTCGCGCCGTAGACCTCCCAATTGATCCCGGCCGGCTTCAGCCCCTGCTCGGCCACCCAGCCCATCAGGAAAGGCCAAGCCGACGGCAGGTTCTCGAACCCGCCCACCAGCTTATAGTGCGCCGCCCGTCCCGCTGGCAGCTCCGAAGGAACGATATCGCCGGCGGGCGCGAAATCCTTCGCGACCATAAGGCCGATCTCCATATAGAGCCCCTTCGCCGTCGGCATTCCGGTGCGGGTGACGAACAACCCAGTTTTTCCGGCATTTAATGTGGGGAGCGCGGCCAGCAGTTTTGCACGCGCCTCCTGGTGCGCCTGCCGCATGCGTGAAAAAGGCACCTCGCCCTTAATGGCCGCCGTCGGCTGGCACGATACCTCGACGATGCTGCAATCCTTGGGGTTGTTCATGACCGAGCCTTTCGCCAACATGGCGTCCAGGGCAACATAGCTGGCCTCGACTCCCTTGGCCATGCCAGTGCTCACGATGCGATCGCGCAACTCCTTGGAGGCGACCCGCATCGTCGTCACCAAAGTCGTCTTGCCGCCCGCCTCAATGAACGTCAGCGAGTTCACCGCTTCGCTCTCCGGCGGCTCGCCATCGAACAATTCGGTGCATCGAAGCCGGGATGGCGCCTGGATTTCGGTATAGTGGCCACTTGAGCCGAACTCTTTGCTTGGATTCGCCACGTTGCGCCAAAGGTACCGGTAGGCACCGCCCACCTTTAGGTCGATCTCGCACACAGGCATGGTCCAGCCCGGCGGCCCAAGCAGCCAACGCGACAACAGCTCCGGCTTGGTCCAGCACTCGAACACCAACTTGCGCGGCGCCGCAAACTCGCGCGTCATGACGATTTCGGTGTCAGACGGCAGCGAAACAGCGAGATTGCCGATCTTGGTCATGGTCATGGTCAGTCTCCTTCGGTTGGGGTGGGGGCAGGTGGCGATTGCAGATCCTTGAGCAGCGCATCGAGACGCTGGAAGTTCTCTTCCCAGAGTTTCCGATAGGTCTCGATCCATTGCGTCGCCTCGGTCAGGCGCGCGGGCTCCAGGCGGCACGGACGGCGCTGCGCAGCGCGGCCGCGCGAAATAAGGCCGGCGCGCTCCAAGACCTTTAGATGCTTGGAAATGGCCGGCTGCGACATTGCGAAGGGCTCGGCCAGCTCATTCACCGAGGCCTCGCTGGTCGCCAGCCGGGCCAGAATGGCGCGCCGGGTGGGATCGGACAGAGCCGCAAAAGTAGCGTTGAGCGTGGCCGGCTGCATATTAATCACCGATTGGTTATATAACCATTTGGTGATATATTGTGTCTCCGAACGAGAGTCAAGCCCGTTGCCGCCCGCCGACCCAGCGACGGCGGCGCGCCTTGACGAATACTGCCGGCCAGTC
>JAYUAJ010000097.1:0-5609 GCA_043741375.1 Hyphomicrobiaceae bacterium
GCGCTGGAATTCCGGCAGCGAGCGCGGGAACGGCAAATCATCCCGCTCAAGCACGTCGATAGCCACGGTTGCTCCCGTGTGATGCAGATGCCCAACATACTACCGGTAGTGGGTCTGGGAGACAACCGGATAAGCACGGATAAGCACGGAATCAACGACACAACAACGACACATGAGGAGATCCATGATGAACGATGCCCTAATCCAACGCATGCAGAGCCCGAACCCGAAGAAGATCCTCGCCTGCGATGGCGGCGGCATACTCGGGCTGATGAGCGTGGAGGTGCTGGCCAAGCTCGAAGACGATCTGCGCAAGAAGCTCGGCCACGCGCCGGACTTCGTGCTGGCCAACTACTTCGACTTCGTCTGCGGTACCAGCACCGGCGCAATCATCGCGGCCTGCATCTCGGCCGGCATGTCGATGGCGCGCATCCGAACGTTCTATGAAGAAAGCGGTGAGCAAATGTTCGACAAGGCCTCGATCCTCAAGCGCCTGAACTACAAGTACAACGACGAGCCTCTCGCCAAGATGCTGCAAACGGAACTGGGCAGGGCCCTAGGTGACGACGCCACGCTGGGCAGCCCGGGCCTGCGCACGCTGCTGATGATGGTGATGCGCAATGCCACCACCGACTCTCCTTGGCCACTCAGCAACAACCCGTTCGCGAAGTACAACAAGCCTGAACGCAAGGACTGCAACCTGCGCCTGCCGCTGTGGCAACTGGTGCGCGCCAGCACGGCAGCGCCCACTTTCTTTCCACCCGAGGTCATCACGCTCGCCGAAGGCACGCCGGCAGCCTACACCTTTATTTTCGTCGATGGGGGCGTGACCACCTACAACAACCCCGCCTTCCTGGCCTTCCAGATGGCCACCGCGGCGCCATATGCTTTGAACTGGGCCACTGGCGTCGACAAGCTCCTGATCGTTTCGGTGGGCACAGGCGGTGCGGCCAAGGCACGGGCCGAGCTGCAGACGAGTAACATGCACCTGATCTACAATGCCAGCACCCTGCCGGGCGCGTTGATGAACGCTGCCGCCGCAGGCTGGGACATGACCTGCCGCATGCTCGGCGAGTGCCGCTTCGGCGGGCCCATCGACCGCGAATTCGGTAGCATGGTCTGCGAGCCGGGCAAGCCAACCAACTGGAGCGGAACTAAGCAGTTTACCTACACGCGCTACGACCCTGACGTGACGTCGGCCGGCCTGGCCGAGTTGGGGCTGCCCGACATCGATGCGCAGGCCATGCAGGAAATGGATTCCGTCAAACACATGGCGGACATCCAGCGCGTCGGCAAATCCTTCGCCCAGCGGCATGTGTCGATCGACCACCTGCGCGGTTTTTGCTAAGAGGGCCTGCTCGAGACGGCGCATGGTGTTAGCCTTTCTGGATGGAAGAGAATTCGAGAACTCAGGCGCAGGCCTACCAACTCCACATTCAACTGAGCGGCATCAGCCCCCGATCTGGCGGCGGATCCCTGTGGCGGCTGATTGCACTATTGCCGACTTGCACGGTCGCAAAGTGATCCGCTGCTGGACGCGGAAGATGGATCTGAACAATTCAAAAGGGGAGGAAACATCATGGCTTCAGACGGATCCGTTCTATGCCGTTTGGTGTGGTCTACGAAGTACATATCGATGACGTGCTGTTCTTTTGCAACCTACATGGCACGCAGCATTTGCCGTAGGCGTAACCTGCGAGCGCGCAGGCGAGCATGAGTGGACTCTTCATCAGCTACCGCCGCGACGATTCGTCCGGACACGCTGGTCGGCTCGCCGACCATCTCTCCCGCACGTTCGGTGCCGACGGAGTCTTTATGGATGTTGACAACATCCAGCGGGGTGACACCTTTGCGGAAACGCTCACTGAGCAACTGCGGCAGGCCGACGTGCTGCTCGCCGTCATTGGCAAGCGATGGGTTACGCTCACCGACTCTGCCGGCATTCGTCGCCTCGATCACGCTGACGACTGGGTGCGAAACGAGGTGGGCAAAGCGCTCACGGCCGGCCTTCTCGTGATTCCGGTGCTTGTGGGCGGTGCCGCTCTGCCGAGCGCGACCGACCTGCCAGAAGATCTTCGCGCATTGGCCGAGCGCCAGCTGGCCGAGCTGCGCGACGGCTCCTGGAATGAGGACGTCGCTCGCCTGTGCAAGGACATCAAGCGCCGCAGGGCGCGGGGTTCCCGGTTGGAGCGACTCCGTGCCCACTGGATGTCGGCGTCGATCACGTTGTTTGTGGCGCTGGTGGCGAGCGGCTATTCCGCCTACACGTACGTCCGCAGCAGTCGAGTCGCGGTGCCGCTTGTGAGTGGGCTCGCTCTGGACCGCGCGACCCGCGCTATCACCGACGCAGGGCTGCAGGTCGGCTCCGTCTCAAAGCGCGCGACGAACGACTATCCCCCCGACTGGGTACTTGAACAGAACCCGGCCAGGCAGACATCAGTCCGCAAGGGCACCGCCATGTCGCTGACCGTGACGGCCCAGAAAGCTGTGGACCTCACGCCGTACGTCACGGTGAGAGACATGGGTGACGCGTCCACGGCGGCGGCCGTAGCCTGCGCCACGGCCATGGGCGCGTCACTAGCGGCACAGGGCCGCCCCATGCAGCTCTCCATGCGCTACATCTACGAGAAGGCCAAACGGCACGACGAGTTGACGGGCGAAGGCACGTTTATGGAGACCATGATCTACGTGGCGCGGCAGTTTGGCGCCCCGCCGGAAGCGCTCTGGCCGTACAAGTCGTCGAATCGCACGTTGCCGAAAGGCGTCAGTTGGGGTGAGCTCAATCAAGCCGCCTCACCCTACAAGGCCAAGCTGAAACAGATACCAGATGTCGATGCCATCCTCAGCGCGCTCGACAAGAAGACACCCGTCATCGTTGCCGTTTCCGTAACGAGCGCGTGGTTATCAGACCCCGTGATGAGAACGGGACACATCAAGTCCCCGGCCACGGATGATACCATGCTAGGTGATACCATTGTCACGATCGTAGGCTACGACCCCGCAACGCGGCGCTTCAAGTTTGCCAACAATTGGGGCACCGGTTGGGGTGACAAGGGATTCGGGTACCTCGATGCCAGCGATTTCAAGGCCGTGCTGCAACTTGATAAAGGGCTGTGGTCTGTGGCAGTTCCGCCGGACCAGCCATAGCGTCAACAGTCGTGAACTCGGCGAGCATCTGGTTCATTTTTGGCTGGCTGCCAGCAAAGGCCGATTCTGTTGAAAAACTCATCGGCACGCCGGGAGCCGCGCGCGCCATCGCAAGGAGAAACTGGCGCGCGCTAAGCGCGGCGCGTCACGGCTTCGCCGCCATCGCCACGATTTCGGCCTGCGTCATGCGCACCCGCACCAGTTGATCCTCGGTAGTCTGGAGCATCCAGCCCGGCGGGTTCAGCGCGCGGGCTGCCTGCGCCCATTTCGCGGCTTCTTCGTCGCGGCCGAGCCCTACGTTGATTTCCCACATCGAAGCCAGGGCCCAGTAATGCTTGTCGGGTGGCAGCTCGGCCTTCTCGCCCATTTGCGGCGCCAAGTAGCCCAGTACCTCTTCGCGCACACGGCGTGCCAGTACCTTGTCGGCGATGGCTTCGTCGCGTTCGCCGGCCCGCAACGACCGCAGCGCGCGCAACTCCAGCAGCACCGCGAAGTTGATGCCGTTGTAGCAGTCCTGTTTCAGGTAGAAGCCGCGCGAGTAGGCGTCAATGCTAGTGGCTAGGTATTCAGGCTTTGGGTCGATGTCCCACATCCGCTTGTGGATCGCGCCCCATATGCCCAATGTCTCGGGGTCGTTGGTCGTTGCCGGGTCTAGCTGACGCATCACACCCCGCGCGGCGAGCAGCGCTTCGAGCACGTTCGGCTGTTTTGATTTGTAAGTCGCCAGCGCCAGCTGCTGAACGATGAAGTGATCGTGGGGCCGCGTCGCGAGCACCATCTCCAGCAGCGCCTTGGCGCCGCTGAAGTCGCTCGGCTGGCCATAGGGTGCGTTGATCTTGGCCAGCGCCGTTTCCAGTAGCCATTTGGAGGTCTGCGTGGATTCGCCGCCTATATTCTGGGACGGCAGCGGCGGAGCCGCGGCCACCGCCTCCTCGATGGCGGTTTCCACCGCCGCAGCCACCGCGCGCAAAACGCGGTCGCGCGGCGGCTCGAGCTGTTGCAGGAAGGTGTACACCGGGCTGTCGGTGTTGCCGCCGCTGACGATGAACGCGATCTTGTCGACCAGCACTTTCTTGAAGCGCTCGGCCTCCATGCGGCCTATGTCCTCTCCAAGGTGCTTATACGGCGTGATGGCGATGTGGCTCACGTCGAACGGATGCTTGAAGCCCTCTTCGGCGATGATGATCGTCGCGTACGGCCTCAGACCGTAGCGCACGCCTAGCTCGAAAATCGCGTTGACGTTGTAGGTGGACAGGTCGGCGATTACCAAGTCGGCGCGCAGCAACTGCTCATACATCGGTAGGTCGATGGCGCCGGAATGGATGATCTCGTCGGCGCGGATGCAGTCGAGGCCGGCGGCCTCCACCGCCTCCTTGATCACCGCGTATGACGCATCAAGGTCGAGGATGCGACCGTTGGTGTAGTCGGTTTTCTTGCCGAAACCCTGGACAACGAAGCAGGTAGACATGGCGGTCTTTCTCCCTTTCGGTAGGTCGGGTTCGGTCGCGAAGTTCTCGCGTGAGCGAGCAAAGACGCTCCTTCGCGCCGACTTATCCGGCCAGCGAATAGAATTGCGTTGCGGGGGTGAGATCACCCTCGCTTGATTGCAACTGACCCTTGAGGATCATGTGCAAGAGTTCGATTCCAGCGAGAGTAATGGCTGGTGATCAGAACGATTTGAATCCCAGCATCGGTCGAGGCGTTCGTTTGGTCGCACGGGGGTCTTGCTCCACGATGTTGTTCAGATACTTTGCCTGCCGCCGTTCGATGCTGCCTTCATGGTCGGTATGGTATTGTTCTATCGCCGGGGTATTGACGCAACTCTTGTCTATGGTGATCTTCTGCGGCAAGCTACATTGGTCGATGGCCTTGCGCAGAAAGCGCGAAGCCGCTGCGCGGTCGCGCTTGACAGTCAAGAGGAAATCAACCGTGCGGCGCGATTTGTCGACAGCACGATACAAGTATTTCCACTGGCCCTTGACGTTGATGTAAGTCTCGTCCATGCGCCAACTCGTGCCCACCGAAAGTTTCCGTTGGCGAAAGGTCTTATCCAGGACGCGGGCGTATTTGAGCGACCAGCGATTGAGACTGGAATGGTCGACTTCAACACCGCGCTTCTGCATCATTTCTTCCAATTGTCGATAGCTGATGGGATAAGCCACATACAACGTACGCCCCAAAGAATGATGTCCCGCTCGAACTGGCTGCCCTTGAAATCCATGATCGTCGCTTCGCTGGTCTGAGTAATTCCCTGAAGGATACCCAATTTCCGCGCAATCGCCAACTTTGCGACAGAACCGGTTAAGGAGTGTGCGTTGTTTGGCTGCCTTGCCCCCGCGAGCCGCTGCCTGCGTATTTCGCGCCAACGTGACCGGTGATTTCACGAAAGCGTGACCGGCGTTTCGCGGCATCGTGACCGCGATTTCACGGCGAGCGTGACCGATTTAGGGCGTGTTGCATGG
>JAYUAJ010000098.1:0-2333 GCA_043741375.1 Hyphomicrobiaceae bacterium
CGGAAACAGCAGTTTCTGCTCGCCATTGACGGCGTCTCGCCAGCCAAATGCAAACGACTGCCAAAATCCCTCGACGCCCTGGGCGTGCTCTTTACCAACGCCGCGCAGGTGACGCACATGACGCGCCTGTCGTCCGGCCCCAAGGCGGTCGAGCGCATGATGAAACGCGGCTGCCGCAACATGATTGCGACCATGGGCCAACACGGCCTGATCATGACTGAGGACCGCAAGGTCACGGTCATTCCGGCGCCCGACGTGCCCGTCGTCAGCGTTTCGGGCGCGGGCGATGCGGTCGCCGCCGGAACCTTGCTCGGCCTCAGCCGAGGCGTTCCCTTGCAAGACGCCGTGCAATTCGGCGTCGCCCTGGCCGCGCTGACGCTGCAGAGCGTGCACACCGTACCACCGCAACTGTCGCTCGAAATGTTCTACGCTTCAGTCGAGCCCGCCAAGCCGCCCGGCAAAGGAAAATCGCGTGTCCACTGACGGGCGCGCTGTTGCGATCCGCTGCATCGGTAAGAGCTCCCGGATGACAACGCTGCATCGCTTGACGGCGTTCCACGGCTCCCCGTTTTATCCGCCAAACCGAGCAGGAAGCAAAATGCGGCTGACGATACGACACCTCGACCTCTTGATCGTCTGCCTCGCCGCCCTGGTAGCGGGCGCGGCCCCCGCACTGGGGGCGCCTTCAGAAGTTACGATCGGCGCCTATATCAACGACATCCAGGGGATAAATCTCGGCAACAACACGCATGTTGAAGATTTCTACGTTTGGTACCGCTGGAAAGAGAAGGACCAGGATCCGTCCAAGGGCATCGAATACATGAACCCGGCGAGCGCCGTCGATCACAGCAATGCGAAACAATACGACCCGCCGATCGCGCAGCCGAATGGCGAATGGTACACAGTGTTCCATCACCAGGGCGCGTTCAGCTCAAAATTTCCGCTACAGAACTATCCGTTCGACCACCAGATCTTGACGATCGAGATCGAGGACGCGCAATTGGGCGCCGATCAGCGCGTGTTCGTACCGGACAAGATTCCCGTCAAGCTCGATGCGGCAATTCATCTGCCGGGCTACGAGATCGGCGAGCCCGGCCTGACGGTGAGGCCGAACACCTACCCGATGAATTTCGGCGATATGTCCGCCACCGGCGCCACCACCTATTCACGCGCCACCATCACAATCCCGGTGCGGCGCCCGTGGGTAGCGGGCGTGCTAAAGGTGCTGCTGCCGATCGGCCTCATCCTGATCAGCGCCATCCTCGGCCTCGCCGTGCGGCCCGATCACGTCGAGGCGCGGATCGGCCTCGGCATTACGTCGCTTTTGACGATGGTGGCGTTGCAGTTCACCTCCGCCGCGAACTTGCCCGAGGTCAGCTATCTGATGTTGATCGACAAAGTGTATATCGCTTCGTACATGGTGATCATCGCGGTTCTGGGAATTATCGTGAGAGATTCCTGGGCTGTCGACACGCGCGGCGTCGCTTCGGTCGCAAAGTGGAACCGGCGCGCGGTGGTGCTGCTGGTGTCGGCCTACCTGATCTACATTGTCTTCAATGTTGCCCGCGCCATCGCCGCCTGACGATAAGCGAAACGAGACCCTCATGCTTCCCGAAATGGCCGTCTCACCCGAAGTCAAATCCGCCCTCGCCGACCGCCGCCCGGTGGTTGCGCTGGAATCCACCATCATCACCCACGGCATGCCGTATCCGGCCAATGCCGAGACGGCGCGCGAGGTCGAGGCGGAGGTGTGTGCGGGCGGCGCCGTTCCCGCCACCATCGCCATCATCGGGGGCCGGCTGCACGTCGGCCTGGAACCGGACCAGTTGGAAGCCTTGGCATCGGCCAAATCCGTCGCCAAGGCCTCGCGCCGAGACATGGCCCTGGTGGTGTCGGCCAAACGCAGCGCCGGTACGACGGTCGCAACGACCATGCTGATCGCAGCGCGTGCGGGCATCCCGATCTTCGCAACCGGCGGCATCGGCGGCGTGCATCGCGGCGCGGAACTGAGTTTCGACGTGTCGGCCGACCTGATCGAACTGTCACGCACGCCGGTCACGGTTGTATGTGCGGGCGCCAAATCCATTCTCGATCTGCCCAAGACGCTGGAGTTGCTGGAAACCTACGGCGTACCGGTCGTCGGTTATCGCACCGATGAGTTTCCGGCATTTTTCTCGCGCTCTTCGGGCCTGCGTGTAGATGCCCGGCTCGACACACCCGAGGCCGTCGCCGATGCGATTGGCGCCCATCGCCTGCTCGGCATGACCGGGGGCATGTTGATCTGCAATCCCCTGCCCGCTGACGAGGAAGTGCCCGCCGCCGAAATGACGCCG
>JAYUAJ010000099.1:0-5597 GCA_043741375.1 Hyphomicrobiaceae bacterium
GATGCTGTGTCAACCGATGCTCATACAGTGCCTTGGCTGCGGGCGCTGATGCTATCGAATTCGATGCCTAACGCCAAAACATGGCAAATTGCGATACGGTGTCGCCTGACTTAGCGGGCCCGTGCCGCCAAGGTTTCCCCGCTTGTTGACGATCCGCCGCCGTTTGCCAGCTCCAACCCCGGCGCGGCGTAGAACAGCACGCTGGCAAAATCCACCTGGTCAAGGTGGACCCTGGGAGCGACGCGATAGGACTGCTCCGCCTTCACCACTTGACCAATCGGCAGGCCGCGAGGCAAGAGGCCATCCTGGCCCGAAGTTTTGATCTCATCGCCGGCCGCGATGGACTTATCGGACGGAAGGAACTCGATGACGGGTGGATTGTCGGCGTCGCCGCGCATGATAGCGCGCACGCCCTCTGGCCCGATCTCCACCGGCACGCGACTGTTGATGTCGGTAAAGAGCAGCACACGCGCCGAGTGTTCGCCCGTCTCCACGATGCGACCGACGAAACCCTCGCTGTCGACCACGGCATAGCCGTTGATCACGCCCTGCGCGCGGCCGATGTTGATCAGCGTTGTGCGCACGAACGGGCTCCGGCCATCGGCAATGACGCGGCCGGTCGCAAAGCCGTAACTGGAGTCATCCACCGCCAACAGCAGTTTGCGGTACTCGCGAGCCTCGGTCTCCAGCTGTTGGGCGCGCCAACGCCATTGTTTCAGCTGCTGGTTCTCGGCTTTGAGATGGTCCATCTCAGTGCTGAGATCGAGATAGGTATTGAATTGGCGGCGCAGCCGCTGAGCGTAATAGACCGGCTGCGAGGCTGTCTCCAGAACCGGTGACAGCACCTCCATCGACACGGAGCGGAAATTGCGCAGCCCTTTGTGTTCGACACGCTCCAGGATCAGTAGTACTCCCGAGGCGAACATCAGCGTGAGCAGCACTGCAAGCCCGATCGGCCCGGCCGCGCGAAAGCGCGGGCGATCCCTGCTCAATCCATCCTTGCGCAAAACTGCCACGGCCGCCGCCAGATCCACTCAGCTGCATCACGCCTGCGCAAGAGACTGATTGCCCCTGCGTGTGGCTGTCGTATCTTGTATCAAAGAACAGCGCCAGTTGACAGTGGCACTCATGCCGGGCGGATCAGGAATTCTTCGTATTCACCATGCGATTCCAACACTTTTCCGCACCCCAAAACCACACTTTGTAGGGGATTGGGGGCCAGGAAGAATTTCACCCCAGTGCGGCGCTGCAGGTCGTCGTCGAGCTTTTCCAGCAGCGCTCCGCCGCCGGTTAAGCAAATTCCCCGATCGATGATATCGGCGGCGATCTCGGGCGGCAGCTGTTCCAGCGTGCGCTGGATGGCCTCGGCGATGGTTTCGATCGGGCTGGCCAGGGCCTGCGCGATGTCGGTGGGCTTCAGCACCACTTCTGTCGGCACACCGCGCCGGGTGTCGCGACCGCGGATGAACACATCCACCGCCTTGCCGTTGACGTGGGGGATCGCCGCGCCCGCTTCCAGCTTGATGCGCTCGGCGTTACCCTCGCCCACCAGCAGATTGTGGTGCCTGCGGACATAACGCATGATGGCTTCGTCCATGGCGTTGCCGGCACAGCGGATCGAGATGGCGCTGATGACACCACCTAGCGCCATAACGGCGATATCCGTAGTGCCGCCGCCAATGTCGACCACCATCGAACCCTTGGGCTCGTGCACCGGGAGCTCGGCGCCGAGCGCGGCTGCGATCGGCTCCTCGATCAGCATGGCGCGGCGTGCGCCGGCCGAAAGTGTCGATTCATAGATGGCGCGCCGCTCCACCGGCGTAGAGCTTGCCGGCACACACACTAGCACGCGCGGGCGCAGAAAACCCATGGTGCGCTTGGCGCGCTTGATGAACTGACGCAGCATTTCTTCGGCCGCGACGAAATCGGCAATGACACCATCGCGCAGCGGACGGATGGTTTCGATGCCGTCAGGCGAGCGGCCGAGCATGAGCTTTGCGTTGGCGCCAACCGCGATCACCTCGCGCGTGCCGTTGCGGGTGCGGATGGCGACCACCGACGGCTCGTCCAACACCACGCCCCTGCGCGGCACATAAACAAGCGTATTGGCCGTCCCAAGATCGACGGCCAAGTCATCGCTGAAGCCTCCGATCAGGCCCTTCATCATCGCCAAAGGCTGCCCCGATTACTCATCACTAACAAAACGTTGTCTGGTTCCAGGGCAGCCTACAGCAAATCCTATGCCGTGTTGAGCGTTTAACCAGCGGATCGTTTAGCCGCGCCGATCAGGCCGCGTTGCATCAGCTTGTTGAGCGCGCCGATGTAGGCTTTGGCGGACGCGACCAGGGTATCGGGATCGGCGGCGCGGGAGGTGACCGAGCGGCCATTGTGCTCCAGGCGCACGGAAACTTCGGCCTGGGCATCGGTGCCGGCGGTGACGGCCTGGACCTGGTACAGTTCCAGTTTGGCCTCATGCGGGATCAGCGCCTTGATGGCGTTGAAGGTGGCATCCACCGGACCGTTGCCGAGCGATTGCACGGTCTTGTGAGTGCCTTCGATGTCGAGCGTCAAGGTCGCCGATTGCGGCCCGATGGTTCCAGCGACCACCAACAGTGCAATAACGGACACGCGGTCCGAGGCCGTGGCGATACGCTCGTCGACCAGCGCCTCAAGGTCCTCGTCGTAGACGTGCTTTTTGCGGTCGGCGAGCCCCTTGAAGCGGGTGAAGGCGTCCGCGAAGGCGTTCTCGCCGAGCTCGTAGCCGAGCTCCTTCAGCTTGGTCTTGAAGGCGGCGCGGCCCGAATGTTTGCCCATCACCAGCGAGGTCTTGGACACGCCCACCGATTCCGGGGTCATGATTTCGTAGGTGGTCTGGTTCTTCAGCATGCCGTCCTGGTGGATACCGCTTTCATGCGCGAACGCATTCCGGCCGACGATGGCCTTGTTGTACTGTACCGGAAACGACGTGGCCGCAGAAACAAGCTTTGAGGCGCGGTTCAGCTGCTTGGCATCAATGCGTGTTTCGTAGGGAAGCACATCCGAGCGTGTGCGGATGGCCATCACGATCTCTTCGAGCGCTGCGTTGCCGGCGCGTTCGCCGAGCCCGTTGATGGTGCATTCGACTTGCCGGGCGCCTCCCTCGATACCGGCCAGCGAGTTGGCGACGGCGAGGCCGAGATCGTCGTGGCAGTGCACTGAGAAAATGGCCTTGTCGCTGTTGGCGACGCGCTCGCGCACCTGGCGGAACATGCTGCGGTATTCATCTGGGGTGGCGTAGCCAACTGTGTCGGGGAGATTGATGGTGGTGGCACCCGCCTTGATGGCCGCGTCGACGCAGCGGCAGAGGTAGTCGATTGGCGTGCGCGTTGCGTCCATCGCCGACCACTCGACGTCCTCGACCAGATTTCTCGCGCGCGCCACCGTGGCGCTGATGATGGCCAGCACCTCGGCCTCGGTCTTGCGCATCTGGTGTTCGAGATGGATCGGCGAGGTTGACACGAAGGTGTGAATGCGGCCGCGCTTGGCCTTGCGCACCGCTTCGCCCGCCCGGTCGATATCGATGTTGATGGCACGCGCCAGTCCGGCAATGGTCGCCCGCTTGCAGAGCCGCGCGATCTCCGCCACGGCCTCGAAGTCGCCTTGTGAGGCGATCGGGAAGCCGGCTTCGATGATATCGACGCCCATCTCATCGAGCATCTCGGCGACTTGGAGCTTTTCGTCCATCGTCATGGTTGCGCCGGGGCATTGCTCGCCGTCCCGCAGGGTAGTATCGAAAATCACGACGTGGGCTTTGCCGCTGCTCGTGGGCGCGTCTGCGGCGGGGGCGGGCTTGGACTTCTTGGCTGCCATTTAAATGGTCCTTCGGGGTTCCGATGATTTAGCGCTGATCAGCCGGCCACCGCAATTGCGGCGCACTGGCTCGCTTAACCCCTGAGCACCCGCGCGCATCTGCGCGCCGGTACACTCAGGGGCTGCCTAGCAGCAGAAACCCGAGGTTGAGATCAGCAGGCGCCATCGCAGCCGGGGCGAGAGCCCTGCGGACTTTAGTTGACGATGACACCGGAGCGGTCATAGTGGTAGAATCCCAATCGTTCAGCGAGCCTAGCGGGTGCGCCCTTCAGATAGCCGCAAGCGCGGCGCCCGCGCAAGTGCGATCGGCAATCAAGGCGTGGCTCAAGATAAGCGGGAAGAACTCGTCGCGGTCCAACAGCGGCCATTGGGTCGCAAGGCCTTTTCGGGGGGCGCCATGCCCTTGCGCCGCGCCATCTCGCGCAGTCGCCGATACCCGAAGGTGGGGTAAAATGAGCGCCAGAATCGATTCCCGGCCGCAATAACTTGTCCGTTTAGCGATAACTCCGTTGAACCTTGCGGCCTTAGCATCAGAATTCTACCAAGCGGCGAGGCCCCAGACCGGCTTCGGGTTGCGGCGTATTGGCCCTTGGGAATTCATTTGTAACGACGAAGACTATTGACTCAATTCAATTTGGAAACAATTCACGGCGCTTTCAAAAGTAATGTTGCGGAACTTACACAATACGTCGCCGGGTTTGGCGCCGTCGGCGTGCATGTATCTTTATAATCAGCGGATTTATAATGACCTACACGTCGTTCGACTTCGTCGCCGATACGTTTTCCCGTTCAAAATTTCTCACCAAAAGATTCGTACGCGTCTATAAATCTGCGGTGTGCCATTGGCATCTTGTGCGCAGGTTCGATTGCGCGCCAGCTCGCGACAGATTGTTGAGTGAGCACGGCCGAGCCGCGCCGCCGCCGCTCGCTGGCTCACGCCCTCGACCAGCAGCAGCGTCAGCCCCATCCGCTCAGTCGCCGTCAGTTGCACGTAGCGCGTTCCCATGCCAACACCCAAGCTGTTGCAGTTCAGTTTAGAGCGCGCCCAGGTTAATGACGTAAATGCTATCAAAAACTTTAAACATTGCGGCAAGCCTCCCTGATAACCAGCCAGTTTCGCGTTCCTTCGAAAGACGCTTGACCTCTTCCTTGGGTCCTCCTTCACCAGCGCGCGCCAGCGATCCGCGCGCTCTTCCGGTGTCAGATAGTTGAGGCTCGGTTGCAATTGTCCCGATCGTAGTATCGCCGGCAGCTTGCAAGAGGCCTTTCGGTACGTTCACTCTGCTGGGCTTGCGGGGGGTCTATCAAGGCCGCGCCGTGCTGCTGTTAACCGACGGGCGGCGGGTCGATGCGGTCGGGCGGCAGCGGCCTCGCGCTCAGTGCCGACACGTTAGCCAGAAAAGCGGGCGCGGTAACCCCGCAGACACTTCTTTCGCCCTTGCGGCGCCAGCTGTGCTATCGCCCGAGCCCTCGGCTGCCGGTCGAGGATAGGGTGCCTTTATCACGCGGAGGACGCTAGTGAAATGGTTCGTCGTCGCGGTCGTATTGGCCGTCATTCCGCTGCTAATCGTATGGACGCGGGCGCAACCAAGGCTCCTACCGTGGGTATGGGGGCTGGTAGCCTTTTTACCGTTTGTCACGGATTATCTGCACCTGTACTTCGCAGTCGCATCCTGGGCAGGTTGGCCCGGGCACACGAAGGGCGTGGAGCTCACGCTGATCGATTTTCTCGTGCTCATGCTGTTTCT
>JAYUAJ010000100.1:0-2323 GCA_043741375.1 Hyphomicrobiaceae bacterium
AAAGGGCATCAAGGTCAGCAAGGCCGAAATGAACGCACTCGACATCAAGGGCGATGCGTTCCATCCTGAATGGAACTACACCATCCGTCCACGCAACACGCCAAATGCGTAGCGATTATTGCTTGAAGAGTCCTTACTGCAGATCTGGATCGTGCCTGAGGCGCAAGGCATCGCGCCGAGCTACGAGCAGAAGTCGTTCGCGACAGCTGAAAAGCAGGGCCGTCTGCGCCTCGTTGGCGCGCGCGATGGCCGCGACGGCGCGGTGACGATCCATCGCGATGTCGATCTCTACGCAGCACATCTCGGTTCGAATGACATCGTGCGCCACGAGGTTGAGCCAGGCCGGGTGGCATGGCTGCAGGTGGCGCGCGGTAACGTTCGCCTCAATGGCGAGTTGCTGCTCGACGGTGACGGCGCGTCGATGGCAAAGGCGGGAACGCTCGAACTCGGCGGCATCGCTGAGGGGGCAGAAGTGCTGCTGTTCGACATGGCCGCGTGAATGGGGCGGCGCGAATTCATGAGGCCGCCGATGCGCCTACGCCAGGGACTTCACTTCTTCCAACGAGAGGTTGCCCGGCACGATGACGATCGGAATCGGGAAGGTGCCGGCGGTCTTGCCGACCGCCAATGAGGATACCAGTGGTCCTGGTCCTTTGGTGTCGGCGGCGGCACCGAGCACCAGGATGGCAATATCCTGGTCTTCCTCGATCAGCTTCACGATCTCTTCCGCCGGCTTGCCCTCGCGGATCACCTCGTCGCTGACGATGTCACCAAAGCCCGCGAGCGACAGCTTGCGGCGGAACAGACGAAACATTGCCTTCGCCTTCGCCGTCTCTTCCTCGACCTGGATTTGCCGCACGCCGGCCCAGTGCTGATAGTCCTGCGGCTCGATCATGTAGAGCAGCAGGATTGCTCCGGCGGAATGACAGATACGGCTCGCGGCGAAGTAGAGGGCGGCCTCGACTTCCGTACTCTCGTCGACGACGACGAGGTATTTGCGATTATGACCCGGATCGTGGGCCGATCTTTTATTGCGTGTGGGCATAACTCAACGTTGCCATGCTCGATCGTTCTGAGCAACCGGGACTCGATGTGGAAACGGACAAACGAAACCGAAACCAACCGGAAATGGAACGAAACGGCTCAAAACCCGCCGCGTGCCGCGTGGATGTTGCCGCCGGCGTTGTCTTTCGCCCGCCGCGCATTGTTGACGATGACACCCGGCGCGTCCTCGGCCGGAGGCTTGGCGGTGGCCGCGCACATCACCGCCCAATAGCTCGGCTGCACCTCCATGCGGCTGGCGTTAGGCCCGCGCATCAGTATCTCGTGCAGGCGCGGCAGGCGGGAAGTTATTTTCAAGAGGTTGCGGCCGGTCACTGCCGATCCCGCGCCGTGGCTTCGACGCTCGCAGGAAAGGGCGAGGAGAAATTGAACCGCGTCCGCTTCCGAGCTATGTTCGAACACGGTTCGGGGAGCGGGAGCACACAGGCGTTTGACCCATTGCGACGGTGGCGGAATTCTTGGAGTTGGTGATTCCTTCGAAGCCGGGGACGTCAGCATGAGCGAACCTTTCGAGCTTGAGACCTGGGTCGTCGAGGTCGGCGGCGAAGTTGTTCAAAAATGGGTCGAGCAAGGAGAAGCGGCGCTCACCCCAATCGAAAGCCTCATTTATTGCCTTTGGGTCGCCGACTACGGCATGCGCAATGCTGGTGATCTTGAAACGGCAACAGACCTGTATGCGCCGTTCCAAAACGAGGCTGCGCGTTTGGCCGCTGAGTTAGGGCTAAGAATCACGCACGGCGCCTTTGCGCTTCCAAAAGCTGCCCTGCAAAACCAATACTTTGATTTGTTCGACGGGATTTGCGAAGAAATCAGAGTTGCGCTCGGTGAACAGTCCCGGCGAACTTAGAGTCCCTTCTTGACCCATCTCTGCCGAACTTGTTCGGCAGCGACCACGGTCGGTGTTGAGTGAACAGCGACCGGAGATCGAGGCATGGCTGCTGCCCCGCATTCCGCAGCTCGGGCATGACGATCGACCATGACGTCGCCCCTCCCACGAAACCCATTCTGGGTCGCGCGCGTTTGCGCACCCCCTCTGCCGACATCATGCGCGCTAACTTCGACGGCTCCGCGCGTGGATCTCGCCGCCGTGACGACAATAAATTGCGCGCGATTTCCCTCTCCCCCGCCCTTCGGGGGAGAGGGTCAGGGTGAGGGGCGGCAACAGCGGGACTCGATCAACAGCGAGCGTGGCGGTGCTCGCGCGCGTAGGCTCTGATGTCCCATGTCAAGGGTGGTGGGCGCGGGTTGTCATGTGCTGAGC
>JAYUAJ010000101.1:0-2315 GCA_043741375.1 Hyphomicrobiaceae bacterium
TCGCTCCGCGACAATCAACCCCAAACTTAGGTCTTGCCAGCGACAATCACACCGAACATCATCTGTTCGTTGCGCTCATCAATTCTTATCCTGATTGACACGCTCTCCGCATTGCCTCGCCTGAAACGCTCCCCTGAGTTGACCTGTTGCCTCATCTAACTTGCTCCCCACCGGTGTGCATCGGCGGGGGCGAACATGGGGCAGATCAGCATGGCGACACGAGACGAGTTGGTGGTTGCATTGGCCGGACGTTACGCCTCGAGCAATCGGACGGAGCGCGGCCGCATTCTGGATGAATTCGCCGCGGTGAGTGGCCTGCATCGCAAGCATGCGATGCGTCTGCTGCGCGCCGGGCAGCCCGGCAGCCGCTCAGGCCCACGGCCGGCGCGGCGCTTATACGATGATGCCGTGCGAGAAGCGCTGATCGTAACCTGGGAAGCATCGGACCGTGTGTGCGGCAAGCGGCTGCGGCCGCTGGTGCCGATCCTGGTCGAGGCGATGGAGCGGCACGGCCATCTTCAACTCACGCCGGCGGTTCGCGCCGGTTTGCTGGCGATGAGCGCCGCCACGATCGATCGGGCGCTGCATGACGCCCGGGCGCCGGGAGGCGGGCGAAAGCGTCGTCACGCGCCGCCCGCGGCCGCGATCCGGCGCAGCGTCCCGGTGCGCACCTTCGACGGCTGGGACGACCCGGCGCCCGGGTTCGTCGAAGCGGATCTGGTGGCACACAGCGGGCCGACGGCGAAGGGCAGCTACGTGCAGACGCTGACGTTGACCGACATCGCGACGGGCTGGACGGAATGCACGCCGCTGCTGGTGCGCGAGCAGACGCTGCTGACCGAGGCCCTGAGCGAGGTGCGCAAGCATATGCCGTTCCGGCTGCTCGGGTTCGACACGGACAACGACAGTGTCTTCATGAACGAGACCGTCAAAACCTACTGCGATGACACGGGGCTGGTGTTCACGCGGTGCCGTCCGTACCGCAAGAACGACCAGGCCTGGGTCGAGCAGAAGAACGGCGCGGTGGTCAGGCACGCCGTTGGCTACCGCCGCTATGAGGGACTGGAAGCGGCGGCGGCTCTGGCGCGGCTATATGCGGCGTTGCGGCTGTTCGTGAACTTCTTCCAGCCGTCCTTCAAGTTGGCCGGGAAGGTCCGCGACGGCGCGAAGGTCAGGAAGAAATATCATTCCCCGGCGACACCGTATCAGCGGCTGCTGGCGGATACGCGGACCAGCGAGGAGGTGCGGCGGCGGGTGACGGCGACCTATGTGACGCTGGATCCAGTTCGGTTGTTGCAAACGATCCGCACAGCGCAACAAGAGCTGGTCGAAATCGCCGACCGTCCGGCTGCGGGCGAAACGACGGCGTTTACCACGCCGACCTTGGACCAGTTCTTCACGGGACTGCGCACGGCTTGGCAGGACGGGGAGGTGCGCCCGACCGATCAGCCGAAGCCGAAGGCTCCGCGTGGCCGCCGGCGTCCCGACCCGTTTGTGACAGTGACGGCCCGGGTGCGTGCATGGTTCGAGGCAGAGCCGTGGCGCACAGCGCGCGAACTGTTTGAGCGGCTACAGGAAGAGCAGCCCGGCGCCTTCCCTGATGGGCAACGCCGGACGTTACAGCGCCGGTTGAAACAATGGCGGCGTGAGATGGCGCATAAAATGGTGTTCGGCGCCGCAGCCGCCGGAGAGACAACGGGGCAGGCGCCAATCGCCGTTAACACCTGATCGGTTTGGGTGGCGATAATCTCGTTGCATAACGCTCCCAGCCTGATTGCCGCCTTGATCGGGCCGAAGGCATGGGGGCGCTGCCCCCAAACCCCCGGGATATTTGAAGCCCGCTGATGACCAGATTACGATCGCATCGCGGTACAGGCGGGGACGCCGATGACCGCGCCCGGTGAGGCGCCCCGACACCGGCTTGGCGCCGGGTCGTTCACCGAATTGCTTGCACAGGCTCATCATGGCCGCCGCCCACATGAGCTGGATCTCGAGCAATATCCGTTGGACGCCGATTGACAAAGTGACGCCGCGACGGGAGCTTTCTGATGAGGCAATGCTTGGCCCGTTGGGGAGCGTTCCTGGATGAGGCAATACGGTTCTCATCTTGATTGTCGCGCGGCAAGCCCACGCAGCAGATACGTATATATCTTGTGCCCAGTAGCCGGTTTGGAGGTATTGGGGCGCCGATACAGCGCCTCGATGCCCATGCGCCGCATCAGGGCGGCTACCATCTCCCGCCCGGTCGCCACACCCTCGGCGCGAAGCATGTCGCGTAGCATGCGGCTGCCGGCAAACGGGTAATTCAGGTGCAA
>JAYUAJ010000102.1:0-5546 GCA_043741375.1 Hyphomicrobiaceae bacterium
TAGCGTCACGATGATGCGCGCGCCCGTGGCGCCGATCGGATGACCCAAGGCGCATGCGCCGCCATGAATGTTCAGCTTTTCGGCCGGAATTCCAAGCTCGGCTGTGGCCGCCATGGCGACGACGGCGAAAGCCTCATTGACCTCGTACAGATCGACCTCAGTCGTGGTCCAGCCGATCTTGTCTTGCAGTTTCCGTATGGCCGTGATCGGGGCGGTGGTGAACCAAGCCGGATCCTGCGCATGGGAGGCATACCCGGCAATGCGCGCCAGAATGGGCGCCCCTTGTTTCTCCGCCATCGATTGGCGCATCAGCACCAGCGCGGCCGCGCCGTCGCTGATCGAACTCGAGCTGGCCGCTGTGATCGTGCCGTTGCTAGCGAACGCGGGCCTCAAACCGGGGATCTTCTCAATCGCACTGCGGCGCGGTCCTTCGTCCGACGAAACCGTCGAGAGACCGGCCTTCTGCGTCACGACAACAGGCGTCATTTCCCAATCGAACGCGCCCGATTTCGCGGCCTGCTGCGCACGGGTTACAGAGCGGATGGCGAATTCATCCTGCTGCGCCCTAGTAAATCCATACTTGGCCGCGCAGTCTTCGCCGAACGTTCCCATGGCGCGGCGCTTGCCGTCGGGCGCTATTTCGTAGGCGTCCTCCAGGCCATCCAGCATCATATGGTCGAGAATGCGCTCATGCCCCATGCGGTAGCCGCCGCGCGCCTTGGCCAGCAGATAGGGCGCATTCGACATGCTCTCCATGCCCCCGGCCACAACGACATCGGCCGAGCCCACCAGCAGCGCATCGCAGCCGAGCATCGCGGCCTTCATGCCCGAGCCGCACATCTTGTTCACCGTTGTGGCGCCGACCGACCGCGGCAACCCGGCGCCAAAGACGGCCTGGCGCGCCGGCGCCTGGCCGAGGCCCGCCGGCAAGACGCACCCCATGAACGCCTCGTCGACCGCCTCCCCCTTCAGATTTGCCCTCTCGATTGCGGCTTTGATCGCCACGCTCCCCAGCGCCATCGCGGGCAGACTGGCAAGTTCGCCCTGAAAGGCGCCGATCGGTGTTCTGGCCGCGCCACATACGACAACGGGATCACTGACGTTTTGCATGGTGCCCATTCTAAAGACTGAAATGGGGTCTCTCGGCAAGCCGCTTGAACAACGCGCTCAGAACTTGGCTGTCGCCAATCGCGCTCATCAACCAGGCGTTCAAACCGCTCGTCCAGTCCTGCGCCTGCAGATGATCGACATTGGGAGCGTTTGACCGCAACCGTGATCGGCATTCGCGTCGGCAAGGTCATCGGCAAATACAAGGACGGCAAGCACTTCGACCTCGATATCAAGGACGGTTCGTTTGGCTTTCGTGTGAACGGGGAGCGCGTCGCTGCGGAAGCCGCCTTGGATGGGCTCTACGTCATTGACAGCCGCTTGCCCGCTCGTCCAAATGTTCGCTCCGATCCAATGACTGGATCGACGACAGGATTTCTCAGGAGTCTCCGAAAATGGCCCTATCGCTGGACCGCCGCTCGCTACTCAAAGGCTCGGCCGCCGTCGCTGGCGTCTCGGCATTCGGACCTGCCTTCGCCGCCGATATGCCTAAACCCGAAGCTGGCGCTATCAAGATGGGCATCGAGCCGTGGCTGGGCTATGGCCAGTGGCATGTCGCAGCAAAGCAGGGGATGTTCAAGGCGGCAGGGCTCGACAGCGTCGAGATCGTCAACTTCACGCAGGATGCCGACATAAACGCCGCCCTCGCCTCTGGCCAATTGCAATGCGGCAACATCGCTACGCACACGGCTATGGCCTTTATAGCAGCGGGCCTGCCGATCAAGATTGTGGCGCTGCTTGACGTCTCGATGACCGCCGATGCGATGTTGACGGACGGTTCGATCACCTCGGTCGCCGATCTCAAAGGCAAGCAAGTTGCCTATGAAGAGGGCACGACCAGCCACATTCTCTTGAACTATGCGCTGGAAAAGAACGGTCTGACACTCGCCGACATCCAGAAAGTGCCGATGCCCGCTGCCGACGCAGGCACTGCGCTGATCGCAGGTAAGGTGCCTGTGGCAGTGACTTATGAACCCTACATCAGTCTCGCCAAGGCGCAGAACGCCAAGATCAAGACGCTGTTTGCGGCGTCGGAAAACCCCGGCCTGATCTCTGACGTGTTCATCGTCCGCGAAGAGTTCCTCAAGGAAAAGCCCGGACAGATCATGGCTTTGCTGAAGGCGTGGGATGCGGCCCTCACTTGGTACAATGCCAATACCAAGGACGCCCGCGCCATCATCTCGGAGGCGGTCGGCGCCAAGCCCGAGGAGCTGGTTACCGCATTCGACGGCGTGAAGTATTTCTCAATGGCCGAGAATAGGACCCAGCTCACGGGCGATTTCGTCAAGAAGGTCGCGCCCGAGGTGAAGGCGGCTGCGACCAAGGCCGGTTTGCTGAGCAAGGACGTGGATTTGGCCAGCGCCATCGATGCCCGGTTCATCCCGCCGGCGATGTAGCGCCCGATCCCAAGCGCCTACGACCGGCCCGCGCGGACAGGACAGGATGACCAATCGAGTGCCGATCCTGCCGCGCAGCCGTTCGTTCAGCCGTTCCACGCTCACGACCACCGGGTTCGTGGCCATCTCGTCCACAGTGTTTGTCGGCATTGGTCTCGTCTGGTGGGCCGTCACGGCCGCCGCCCTCGTTAAACCCCTGTTCCTGCCTTCGCCTGGCGCTGTGCTGGCGCGCCTCACCGAGCTCGCGGCCTCCGGGCAACTCGCGGCCGACATGGGCATCAGCATCTATCGCATTCTCGCCGGGTTCCTCATTTCCACCGCCGTCGCCCTGCCCATCGGCGTGCTCATTGGGCGCTATCAGATCTGGGAGGCGGCCATCGAGCCGCTGGTGGATTTCATCCGCTACATGCCGGTGGTCGCGTTCCTGCCTCTGACGATCGTGTGGACCGGCGTCAGCGACGGGCAGAAGCTGCTCATCGTTTTCATCGGCACGTTCTTTCAGCAGGTGCTGCTGATCATGGACAATGTGAAGTCGGTGCCGCGCGATTTCATCAATCTTGGCCGCACCTTGGAGATGCCCGAGCATCGCATTCTGACGCGCATCGTGGTGCCGTCCGCATTGCCGGCAATTTGGGACAGTATGCGAATTTCTTTAGGCTGGGCGTGGACTTGGCTGGTGGTGGCGGAATTGGTCGCGGCAACGTCCGGGCTAGGATATCGCATCACGACCGCGCAACGGTTTTTCGCCACCGATACGATCTTTGGCTATCTGATTGTGCTGGGATTGCTGGGACTGGCGACGGATCAGCTGATGAAGTTTCTGGGCAAACGCTTCTTCGCCTATGGGCAGGCCCCCTGATGGCGCCGCCCAAACTACGCATCGCCGGGCTCGGCAAGACTTTTGCGGGACGCGGCCAGCAAGTCGAAGCGTTGCGCGGTGTCGACCTCGACATCGGACACAATGAATTCGTGGCGCTGGTCGGCACGTCCGGCTGTGGCAAGAGCACGCTGCTGTCGATCGTCGCGGGACTGGATGATCAGACGGATGGGCAGATCGAGATCGATGGTCAGCCGATCCTGGGGCCGGGCCGCGACCGTGGCGTAGTCTTTCAAAGCTACACGCTACTGCCCTGGTTGACGGCGCTCGGCAATGTCGAGTTCGCGCTGAAGGCTGCCGGCAAATCATCCGCGGACGCCAGGCTCATCGCCCTCGACCACCTCAAACTCGTCGGCCTCACCAACTTCGCGGGCGCGTACCCGCAGCAACTGTCCGGTGGCATGAAGCAGCGCGTGGCCATCGCCCGCGCGCTCTCTTACCGCCCTCAGATGCTGCTGATGGACGAGCCGTTCGGCGCCCTTGATGCTCTCACCCGCCACCACATGCAGGAGCTGCTGACCCGCATTTGGGAGCGCGACCGCACGACGGTGCTGTTCATTACCCACGATGTCGGAGAAGCCGTCTACCTCGCCGACCGCGTCGCTGTCATGAGCAACCGGCCAGGCCGGATCAAGGAGATCATCCCCATCGATCTGCCGCGTCCCCGCAAGTATGACATGCTCAGTACACTGCGGTTCCAGGAGCTGCAAAAGCAGGTGTTGGACTGCATTCGCGCCGAGTCTATCGAGGCGGCGGGGCTGGCTGAGGCGCTGGCCTAAATTGACGCCAGGAATCCTCCGTCTACCGGCAGACAGACGCCAGTAATATAGGCCGCCGCATCGCTGCTGAGGAACACAGCGGCGCCAACGAGGTCATCGACTTGACCGAAGCGGCCGGCCGGGATTTTGCCGAGCATGGCACATTGCCAAGCGTCGTCCTGGTAGAATGCGTCCGTCATGGCCGTGCGGAAATAGCCCGGCGCTAGCGCGTTGACGCGGATGCCAAGCGGTGCCCATTCGGCGCAGAGGGCGCGGGTCATTCCCAAAAGGCCTGACTTCGACGATCCGTAGGGCGCCGCAGTTGGAATGCCGACCTCAGAGCTGAGGGAGCAGATATTGAGGATCGCGCCGCCGTGACCCATATCGCGCATCCGGCGGGCGGCGGACTGGGCGCAGAAAAATGCGCCTTTGAGATTGGTATCGAGAATGCGGTCCCACAAGGTTTCGTCGACATCAAGCGAGGGACGCACCTCCTCGATACCGGCATTGTTGATCAGGATGTCAATGCCGCCCAGAGCCTCGACTGCCGCGCCAACGCCGTCCCGCACCGAGGCGAGATTGGCGACATCCATGATCACCGGAACGGCCTTGCCGCCAGCCTTGCCAATAGCCGCCACTGTCGCCGCCAAGCCGGTATGATCCCGCGCCGAAACCGCCACCTCGGCGCCTGCTTCCGCCAACCCGGCGGCCAGAGCCTGCCCGATACCCCGGCTCGCCCCGGTCACCAGCGCGCGTTTGCCCTTAAGACTGAATCTCTGCAAGGACTGCGGCATGTCGACTTTGGCAGCTATTTTCAAAACCGGACCCCATCAATTCAACGCGTCATCAAACTGCTTTGGCCGCCTCGGGTCAGCAGTTTGCGTGAACCTGCTCGGTCCACCGTCGGAAGCGGCCGGCCGGAGGCCAAACCATGGCCATCGAAAACACCACCCGTTACCGACCGTTGTTAACAGTGCAGCGGTCTCCGTACCAGGTTTCTGCGAGGTCGCGTCCGACGGTGCTACGTCGGGGTCGCGGCGGTGAGCGACTGCGTAGAAACCTTCAGATTCCCTTGGCTTGGTGAGTCGAGCGAGCGCCTTATGACGGCACTGGAGATACGCAGAGATCGCACCGCAGTGGTGCTGCGCAAGTTAGCTAGATCGGAGACCGACGGGCGCGTGGCGCGTCGAATTCTCGCCATTCCGCGCCAGGCCGTGGTGTTCGCGCATGGTTTCAACGTCAGCTTCGACAACGCGCTCTTACGCACGGCGCAACTGGCTCATGACCTCGATTTCGACGGCCCGGCGGGAAGCTGCCGGCCGTTCAGGTCCAGATTCGGAAGGGCGGAAGCGGGTTTGTGGGCGCTAGCGGCGATTTTCTGATGCAGCATCTAATGCTTCGCAGCAG
>JAYUAJ010000103.1:0-2306 GCA_043741375.1 Hyphomicrobiaceae bacterium
GCGGGCGAGAGACCGCGTGAGAGCGGCGACATTCTTGTGCAACATGGCCACTTCAGCCACCAGCGGGTTGGGTTCGGTGGTTTTTGGGCCGCGTTTGGCGGGGCTCAGCGCACCGAGGGTGCCAGCGTCGCGTTGACGGCGCCAATCGCAAAGGGTTGAGGAGTAGACGCCTTCGCGACGAAGGGTCGCACCGATCCCCCCGGACTCGGCGGCGCGATCGGTGGCCGCGAGGATGCGTAGCTTGTCCCGCGCGGTAAACGTCCGCCGGCGCGGGCGGTCCGATAATTCGGGAGACGCCGAGGCGATCCTTCCGCGTCCTCAGGGTCTAAACTCCCGGGGGTCTGTGTCTCATCATCATTGTTGGGGTGGACGGCCCCACGGCATCAAGTGCCAGAATTGGGGCAGGAAGCAACCAAGACCGGAGCCGCCCATGACCCAGTATAAAAGCATAGCCATCGACACGTCCAAGGCCGTCTTCACCTTACATGGCATCGACCAGCACGACCGGCCAGTGCTGCGTATCAACCTGCGCCGCGCGCAGATGACCACGTTCTTCAAGAAGCTTCCGCCAACCGAGATTGCCATGGAAGCCTGCGGCAGCGCTCACCATTGGGCGCGGGAATTGACCGCTCTTGGGCATATGGTCCATCTCATCCCCCCTCAATATGTCAAACCCTACGTCAAACGCGGCAAGAATGACCGCAACGACGCCGAGGCGATCTGCGAGGCGTCCCGCCGGCCTGGCATGCATTTCGTGCCCGTGAAGTCGGTCTCGCAACAAGCCCAGGGCATGGTGTTGAAGGTGCGTGACACGCTGATTGGTCAGCGGACGCAACTGGCCAACACATTGCGGGGCCATGCCGCGGAATTCGGGGTGATCGCGGCAAAGGGCATGAGCAAGATCGAACCATTGCTGATTGCTATTGAACAGGAGATCCCCATCCCGCCGGAGGCCAAAGACATGGCCGCTCTTTTGGGTCGGCAAATCGAGGAACTCAACACCCGGATCGAGGAAATCGACGCCAAACTGGCTGACGCGCACAAGGCCAACGCGGTCAGCCAGCGTCTGGCCACGATCCCCGGCGTGGGGCCGGTTACCGCGCTGACGCTGGCCATCGAGATCGACCCAGCGGCATTCGAATCGGGCCGCCATCTCGCCGCCTGGGCAGGCCTGACACCACAGGAACATTCGACCGGCGGAAAGCAGCGAATGGGCGGCATCAGCCGGGCGGGGAACGAGCGGTTGCGTGTTTTGCTCGTCGCGGGCGCCACGTCGGTGATCAACGCCGCCATGCGGCCAGGCAGCAAGCAGATGACAGATTGGCTGCGGGCTCTGCTCCAACGCAAGCCGCGCAAGCTCGCCGCCGTGGCACTCGCCAACAAGATGGCCCGGGTGGCATGGGCGCTGATGACGAGCGGCGAGTCATATCGCCGCCCGCTGGCCGTGGCCGGAGGTGTCTCGGCATGACAGGAGTTTCGTCACGTAACGCCATGGAGTGGAAACATGCCTCGCCCATCGCTCAATGAAACAGTCATGACCGGCGCCGAACGTCAGGCACGGTATCGTGCCGCACGCGCGGCAGGCTCGCCCGTCGTCCGCGTGCGCCGCCCAACCGATCGCCGCAGCCGGATCCAGCGCTGGAACGATACGATCGCCGCGCTCACGGACCTTCAGGTGGAGTATGCCGCTTGGCTGGAAGCGTTGCCCGACAATCAGCAAGAGGGCGTCGTGGCCGAGGCATTGCGGGCGATTGTCGATCTCGATCTGTCCGAGTTTCAGGCGATCGAGCCCCCGCGCGGCTTTGGCCGGGATTGAACAACGAGATGGCCCGGACGGTACGGGTCACGATGACACGCGCGGCGATCTCCCGGCATCAGCCGGTGACCACCGGAACCGCGTGTCGGTGCCGCGGTGAAAGAGCTGAATGAGATGACAATCGGTCGAACCGACGATCCAGAGAACCCGATCCGTGCCATGGCTTTCGAGGCCGCATCATTGTTTGGGACTGGATCGCGAACCCCATCTGGGCCAGCGGTCATGGCGCCGCGTCAACAGGCCGGACACATGATCGCAGTCGACCCGGGCGTCGGACTTCTCATTTTTTCTCTTGCATCCGAGGGGCCGTCCACACATGGCGCGGAGGGTGGCGTGCAATGCTTCCGACGGATCAACAGACCTTCCAGTTTGCTTGGCGACTAATACGCCCGCGGCAGAGCGCTAAGGCCTCCGGCATGGTGTCGAGCGTTCGCGGCGATGCGATACCCGCGCCACGCATGTCGAGCGTCGCCGCCACCATGGCGAGCCA
>JAYUAJ010000104.1:0-5528 GCA_043741375.1 Hyphomicrobiaceae bacterium
AACACCGAGGCCGCAGCCAATCCGGCGCCGAGTTTCAGAAATGAGCGTCTCTGCACCACGTCCTCCTGCCAAAAGGTGTCCAGCCAGGGCTGTCGAGTCGGCCCGCCGCTTTCCCCCCAGTGTATAACCCGATCGATCGGTCTGCCTCCGCGACAGCGCGCCGCGACCCGTCATTTCCGCCTTACTGTGGCAACGGTGCGGCGGGTTGCGCCGGATCGGGGCCGGCGCTATCGGGCAGCGTCGATTCCTGCTGCAGGATCAACTGTTGCTGCTGCGTGCTCGGCGCTTTGTAAGTAGATTTGACGGCGCCGGGGCGGTGCGCATATTCGGGCAGCCGCAGCAGCACTTCCTTGATCGGATTGTCGGCGAACGCATGCGTGACGACGTTGCCGTGCACGGCGTCCGGAAGGGCTGGCAGAAAGGCCACGACGCCTTTGCCCAGTTTGGGCGGCAGCACGCGCAGTGGCTTCACAGGGCCATTGGCCAAAAGCTTCTGCACTTGGCGGTTTCCGCCTGCCGAAGAGCCGGTATAGGTGCTGACGAAGAAGCCCTTGCGCCCTTGCTCGCTGGCGACCCACTGCGCAAACTTTGGGGCTTCGCCATAAAGCGCATCAAGCAGCACGACGCCTTTGATCCGCTCGTTGGCTTCCCCGGCATAAAGCGAATAAGCGGCCGGCATGTAGCCGCCGCTGTAGGCGATCAGCACCACCGGCATCTTGGCGAAGGCTTTTCGGGCGCGCTCATCGCCATATTGCTCGGTAAGGCGGACGACAGCTTCGTCCAGGAACTGGCGAAAGGTGCCCGGCTGCCAGAACGATCCGGCGCTTGAATCCAGCGCATCGACGGCGAATTGCGGGGCCACCAAAACAGCGTTTATGCCGGCTGCCGCCAGTTGTTGCGGCACCTGTTGGCGCGCGGCCACGTCACGCTCCAGCGTGGCGCCGTTGCCGTGGAAGAACACCACCATGACGGCCGGTTTGCGGATGTCAAAACCCTTGGGCATCGAGAGCAGCACGCGCCGGTCGCTGTAGGTCGTGTCCTCCCAATAGACGCCGCCCCGGCTGGAATGGCCGCGCCGGCCGGAGGCGGACACATTCAGGAACGGCCCCTCGTTCGGTTTCACGCCATCGAACGGGAACGGGGATATATCGAAGGGCGTCAGCTTGGTGATCGGATTGGCGAGAGGCCGCAATTTGGCGTGAACCTCTTTTGGTTCGGGCACGCCTTTCAGGCGCGGCGCTGCTGGCTTGGGGCGCGGTATCTTTTGGAGTGCGACAACGGTCGGAGCCTTCTGGGCCAACGCAGACTCCGGCGCCATCGCAACGGACAGCAGCACGGCAATGAGCCCGATGCACCGGCGTCCCACCACAAAACCGCTCCCCTTATGCCCGCACCGTCCCTGCGACTTGTGACCTCCGCATCGGCAGCAACACGGCGAACAGCGCCGGAATCGCCAGCAGATAGGCGCATCCCGCGACCACTAGAACCGTGGTTAGACCAAATAATGTCGAAACAATCGGCACCAGTGCGGCGCCGACGACCGAGAAGCAGCCATTGATGCCCCAGGCCCACAGGAACATGTGGTCCTTGCCCAGACGCGCCAAGTTCGTCATGGCGGTGGCCATGGGGAAGCCCATGAGGAAGGCGGGCGGGAAGATGAGCGCGAAACAGCAAGCGAGCCGCAGGCCGTAGGGCAGCGTGCCGATGAGATCGAGGACGTTGTCTAGGAAGAAGCCATAGCCGATGAGGATGGCGCCGATGGCCAGAAACACCTTCGGCATGACGCTCTTGGCGCGGTCGAGATAGCGTTCGGACACAAAGCTGCCGAGCCCTGAGAACACCAGCATGCCGGTGATCAGCACCGAGGCCGACACGGTGGCATTAGAGAGCGCGAGGATGAAGTTCGAAATCAGCCCCACCTCGACCATGATATAGCCGAGGCCGAGGCAGGCGAAGTAGAGGATCGACATGAACTTGCCGGGCACGGCCGAAAAGATGGTGCGCCAGCCGAACACGAGCGGGAACAGCACCAGGATGGCAGCGGCTGCCATGGCCACGCCCAAGGTGGCCCAGATCAGCAGATAGCCCCACTCCTCCTGAAAGAGGTCGAGCCGGTCGGTGGTTTTCAGCAAATCCGCGGGCTTCACATAGGCCGCGAAGTAGGGATGGCTGTTGGTCAGCGGCTGGCTGTCGAACACATAGGCCTTGGCGATGTCGTCGTAACCGCCATTGATGAGGTAGTGCCACGCGATACGGCCCATGGTCGTGGCGGGCACGACGTCGGCGTCGGCGACTGGCGCAGGCGCTGCATCGGGGGCCGCGTCGGGGGCAGGTTCGGAAGCATCCGGCGCCGGCGCACTGGCGTCGGTCGTCGCCGGCGCCCCGCCTGGATTAGATTGGGCGCCATTGCCAAAGATCTGCTCGTGGTAGCCGCTGAGCGTGTCCTTGGTCTTGCTGTCGTCAAACGCAAAACCCGGAGAGTACAGCTCATCGAACGACATCGCGACCGAGTGCTTGCGCAGCGTCGCGACTTCAGCGGGCGTGAAGCCGCCGCGCTTGAACAGGACGGTCGCCGTCGAAAGATATGTAGACGTAGCAAAGAAGCTGTCGGCCAGCTTGCCGGGATCGACGTCGCGCGCGGCGGCAACCATGGTGGCATAGAGCTTCAGCACCGATTTGGGCGGCTCTTCTTTGTTCCACATTGTGACCGATAGAATGCCGCCGTCCTTCAGCGCGCGCATGTAATTGGCCATAGCCTCGCGCGTATAGCTGAACTTCTCCACGATGGAGAAACCGCCGGGATTGCTGAGGCCCGCGCTGTCGGCGAGGCTCAAGTCGATCACGTCGTATTTGTTGGTCGTATACGCCAGGTAGAGCCGGCCGTCGTAGCCGATGACGTTTAGGTTCTTGTGGTGAAGGATGTCGCCTGTAAAATCCTTCAGCGTCTTGTCATTGCTGAAGGCGTCGAGAATCCCCGGATTGCCTTCGGCGACTGTAACATGAGCGGAATTCTTGATCGCCACGGAGGTTGAAAGGCCGCCGCCGAACTGCACCACGAATGTGTCGGGGTTCTTCTTCAGCAAATACGGATAGATCATCGGCAGATAGGTATAATAGGCCGTTTCGTCCGGCGGCAGATCGCGGATGATGCCGATGGGCCCGTCGCCGTCGATATAGAGGCCAAGGTACGCATTCTGCGGTAGCTTGGCGAGGTTGAAGCCGGCGTTGTCGGAAAGTCCCGGTGCGAAATGCAGGTAGGAGCTGGCGTAGACTTCTAGATAGCCGAAGGGCGTGGTGCGCTCGAACACGCGCTGGCTATCGGGGAATTTGCGCGCGTAGGACACGCCCTTGTAGTCGGAGACCGCGAGTTTCTTGATGCCGAGCGCCGGAGGCAGAAACAGATGCCCAGCCAGAGCCAAGCCGGCCACCACGAACGAGGCGACGATCGCGCGCGGCTGATCGAGCGCCAGGAACCAGCACAGGCAGCCCGCGAAAGCCAGCACCAGTGGAGCGAGAATAAGGTTTTCCGGCTGATAGAGATAGAGAGCGAGTAGAAACAGCAGGCCGCACAGTCCCGATCCTGTCAGATCGGCAAAGTAGACGCGGCCAAAACTGTTGTGGGCTTTCAGGAACACGATGCCAAGGAACAGCGCGCCAGACAGGAATGGAATGAGATAGAGCACAAAGTTGCCGACCAACCGCCAAGTCTGGTTCGGATCGGAGACGATGAAGATGGCGTTGAACGGGAACTGTTGTGCGGCAAGATTGCAGCCGATCATCAGCAGCGGGAAGGACAGCAGCGCGAAGGTTGCCACGCCCTTCCAGTTGCGGTCGAACCAGCCCTTGGCCACGCACATGATGGCGCTGACCAGCCCAAAACCCATCATGGCGAGGCTGACCACCAACGAGCCGAAATGCGCCCAGCTGCCGATCGAGAACAGCCGCATGATGCAGATCTGCAGTTCGATGATGGAACCCGCAACGAGGCCGACGGCGAGATAGATCGCCAACGTCGGGATGAGTTCGTCCGTGTTGGGCGCCAACGCCGGCGCAACATCCTTGGAAATCACGCCATCCTGCGCCATGAGCCGTCTCAAACTTCGAGGTCTAGTTATGTCGCCAGCCGGTTGGGGCGTAGCCGCTACTGGTTGTGCGTGCCCTTGATGCCATCGCCATCGAGCTTGGTGAACGGCACGAACGGCACGATCTTGCCGGCATAGATATCGGAGCGCTTCACTGTCACGGAGTTGTCGGCGGCGACCTCTTTGATCACCTTAAGCACGTGCTGCGCGCCGGGTGGCCCGACCGGAATTACCATGATGCCGTTCGGCTTCAGCTGCTGCAGAAGCGGCGGCGGAATATGGTCGATGCCGCAGGTGACGATGATCTTGTCGAACGGCGCGGCCTCTTCCCAGCCGTAGTAGCCGTCGGCGTTCTTGGTGTTGATGTTCTTGAATTCGTCGTAACCGCGGGCGATCAATCCGTCGTAGGTGGCGCGCGTGCGCTCGGCCAGCGGCTTGATGATCTCGATGGTGTAGACCTTGTCGGTCACATGCGACAGGAAGGCCGACTGGTAGCCCGAGCCCGTTCCCACCTCGAGCACCTTCTCGCCCTTGGTGATGTTCAGCGTCGAGGTCATGCGCGCGACCAGGAATGGCCCCGAAATGGTGACGCCGAAGCCGATGTCGAGGAAGGCGTGGTCGTAAGCGCGCGGCCAGTTCGCTTTCAGGCAGAACTCTTCGCGCGGGGTCATCAGGAAGCCCTTGCCGACGGGCTTTTCCCAGATGTCCTTGTTGTGCAGTAGCGTTTCGTAACGATCGAAGCGCTGGCGCAAGAATTTTGGGTCCTCGGAGCGGTTCTTAGCCATCCAGGTGACGTAACCCTCGCGACTTTCCGTCGGGAAATCGAGGTCATAAGCGAAGGCCGTCGGCAGCGTCGCAACGGTCGCAGGGGCGGCTGGCGCTGCGGGCGCGGCTGTATCGGTGGCAAGGCCTGTACGGGTCAGAATCACGCTGGCCGCGGCGGCGCCGGACAAACGCAACAGGTCGCGTCGGTGCACTTCAATCTCCTTCGACAGTCTGGACGGGGCCGCTCCGGCACGGTCCGATTTCGAGCGTCCGTGCGCTCATCGAAGTCAATCCCGTTCGATTCGGTAGCCCGTTCTAGGCAGCCGGTATGGCATTGAATGGGCGAGATGGTCCCATGCCCACCTGCCGCAGCCGGATTAACCAAACCTCAACTGTGGCTAAACCGCTACAGCGCCGGCCGAGGACGCTTAGCCGTGACGGGCTGCGAACCCTGCAATCAGCCGGTTGACCTCGGCCGCCCGCTCCAAATGGGGCATATGGCCGGCGTCATCGAGCACGGTCACGGTGACGTTGGATGACAGCCCCTCCGCCTGCGAGACCGGAATGATTTGGTCCTGGCGGCCCCAAATGATCTGGGCAGGCGCCTTCAAGGTCGGCAGCAGGTCGCGCAGGCCCGATTTTTGTCCGGTGGGCGTGAAATTGGCGGCGGCGATGGCAGTT
>JAYUAJ010000105.1:0-12739 GCA_043741375.1 Hyphomicrobiaceae bacterium
TGACCGGCGGGGCGCCGCGGGGCGAAACATTCACGACGGTGTACTGGATTTACCAGAATTCGTTCATCTACTTCAAGCTGGGCTATGGCGCGGCCCTCCCGCTCATCCTCATGCTGATCATTTTCGTCGCCTCGGGCGTGCATATCTACCTCTCCCGGCGCGGGGCGGCACAATGAGCCAGAAGTCCGTCGCCGACGCTGCGCGCGTTCCGGGCCAGTCGCTGGGACTGCTGTTTGCGGCGCTGTGCCTCGCGATTGTGACAATCATGCTGTTCCCGATCACGATGTCGCTGCTGGCGTCCTTGAAAACCACCGCGGACGCTTCGCTGGTCCCGCCGCACTATCTGCCCAGCGCCCTCAGCATCGAGAACTATCTGAAAGTGTTTCATTATCAGGGCGGCCTGCAATCCTATCTGTTCAACAGCCTCGCGGTCGCCTTCCTCACCATCGTCATGTGTCTGCTGCTGGCCGTGCCGGCCGGTTATGGCCTTACCGCGTTTCCATTGCCGGGCAAGGAGGTGATCTTTCTGGTGCTGCTGCTCGGCCTGATGGCGCCTTACCAGGCGCTGCTGACGCCGCTGTACCGGCTGTTCACGACACTTGGCCTCACCAACTCCTATCTCGGCCTCGCCATCATTCACACCATCCTGCAGCTGCCGTTCAGCGTCTATCTGATGCGCAACAGTTTCGAGGCCGTGCCGAAGGAACTGGCTGAGGCCGCCACCATCGATGGCGCGAACAGTTTCCAGACCTTGCTTTGGATCTTCCTGCCCGCCTCGCTGCCCTCCATCGTCACGCTGGTGCTGTTCGCCTTCATCACCTCATGGAACGAATTCATCGGTGCTCTGATCTTCATGAACCGCGAAAGCGGCTTTACCGTTCCCGTCATGCTGGTGGGCGTGCGCTCGGGGCACTTTGGCGCAGTCGACTGGGGCGCGGTGCAGGCCGGCGTCGTGATCTCCATTCTGCCGTGCTTCCTCATCTATCTGCTGCTGCAGAAGTACTATGTCTCCGGTTTCCTCAGCGGAGCCATTAAATGATCAGGCGCGCGCGCGCGGCTCAGATGCCGGCAACCATCCACGACGTTGCGCGCCTCGCTGGCGTCAGCATCGGCACGGTGTCGAAGGCGCTCAACCGCAGCGGCAAGCTGACCGCCGCGACGCGCGCGAACGTCCAGGCCGCCGCCAAGCAGCTGGCCTTCCGGCCCAATGCCATGGCGCAAAGCTTGCATCGCGGCCAGAGCCTCACCATCGGCCTCATTTCGCGCGACAACTTCGGCCGCTTCGGCATGCCGATCATGGAGGGGCTGGAAGAGTGCATGGCCGACCAGAGCATCGCGGTCTTCATGTGCAACGCGACGGACGACCCGGCGCGGGAGGCTTGGCATGTCGAATCTTTGCTCAGCAAGCGCGTGGACGGCATCGTCGTCACCGCCCGCCGCTCCGACCGCCGCCCGAGACTGGAGGTGACCGCCAGCGGTCCGGCCGTCATCTATGTCTTTTCGCAGACCGACGATCCCGATGCGCTCTGCCTGGTTCCCGATGATGAGGGCGGAGCTTATCTCGCTTGCCAGCATCTCATCACAGTTGGCCGCCGGCGCATCGCCCATGTGACAGGCCCTGAAAACTTCGAGGCCGTCCGACTGCGCCGCGCCGGCTATCGCAAGGCGCTGCGCAAGGCCGGGATCGTTGCCGACGCGTCGCTGTGCCTGACCGGCCCATGGTCCGAAGCCTGGGGCCGGCAGGCTGCAGCCATGCTGTTTCAGGGCGCCGGCAACCCTCCGGACGCCATATTCTGCGGCAGCGACCAGATCGCCCGTGGAGTCGCCGACGGCTTGCGGGAGCTTAACATCAGTGTGCCGCGCGATGTCGCGCTGGCCGGCTTCGACAACTGGCAGATCCTGGCCGAAGCGACCCGTCCCGCTCTGACGACCGTCGACATGAACTTGAGGGACCTTGGCCGCGAGGCGGGACTGCGCCTGATTGATCTCATTGACGGCGTGCCGCTCAAGGGCGTCCGCCGCTTGCCATGCAGCCTCGTCGTGCGCGACTCCTGCGGTGCGCGCGCGACCAGCGCCTTAGCCTGAAACCCAAAAAGGAGCGCGCCCATGCGCCAATATTCGCCCGTCCGCTTTCCCGATGTGACGATGGATGCTGGGTTCTGGCGCGAGCGGCTTGAGACCGTGCTGACGCGCACCATCCCAAGCCAATACCGGCAATTGGAGAGCCACGGCATCCTGGAATCGCTGCGGGCGCTAAAGCCGCCGCCGGAGTTCCGCATCCCGCGCAATGCGCATGGCTTCACCACCCAGATCTTCTGGGATTCGGACGTCGGCAAATGGATTGAGGCTGCGAGCTACGCCCTCTCGCATCGCCGCGACGCCGAGATCGAGCGGCAAATCGACGAGATCACAGACTGGCTGGCGCAAACGCAGCTGCCGGACGGTTACCTCAACTGCTGGTACATCGGGCGCGAACTCGACAAACGCTGGAGCAATCTGCGTGACAATCACGAACTCTATTGCGCCGGTCACATGATCGAGGGCGCTGTCGCCTATTTCCAGGCCACCGGACGGCGACGGCTGCTGGATATCTTCTGCCGCTACGTCGACCACATCGCGACCGTTTTCGGTCCCGGCCCCGGTCAGAAGCGCGGCTATTGCGGGCACCAGGAAATAGAGCTGGCGCTGATCAAACTCCATCACGCGACCGGCGAGCGAAAGTATCTCGACCTCGCCACCTATTTCATCAACGAGCGGGGCAATCAGCACCCGCACTATTTCGATGTGGAAGCGCTGGCGCGCGGCGACGACCCGAAGACATACCGGTTCGGAAGCTACGAATACAGCCAGTCGCACAAGCCGGTGCGCGAGCAGGACAAGGTGGTCGGCCACGCCGTGCGCGCCATGTACATGTACGCGGCCATGGCCGATCTGGCCTCGGATCTGGGCGATGAAGGCTTGCGCAAGGCCTGCGAAGCGCTCTGGCGTGACGTCACTACCAAACGCATGTATGTCACGGCGGGGCTCGGGCCATCGGCCTCCAATGAGGGGTTCACGGCTGATTATGATCTGCCCAACGACACCGCCTATGCCGAGACCTGCGCGTCGGTCGCCCTGATCTTCTGGGCCCAGCGCATGCTCAATCTCGATTGCGATGGTGTCTACGGAGATATTCTGGAGCAGGCGCTCTACAACGGCGCGCTGTCCGGGCTGTCGCGTGACGGCACGCAGTACTTCTATCAGAACCCTTTAGAAAGCGACGGCACGCACCAGCGCTGGGATTGGCATCCCTGTCCTTGCTGTACCATGAACGTCTCGCGGCTGGTGGCCTCGATCGGTGGCTATTTCTATTCCACCGCCAACGGCGCGGTCGCGGTCCATCTCTATGGCGCCAATACCGCCAAGCTGACCCTCGATGGTCAGCCGGTCACGATTGTGCAGACGGCCGATTATCCCTGGAGCGGCAAGATCGGGATCGCCGTTTCGCCTGCCAAGCCGGCTACGTTTGCCGTTCTGCTGCGCATTCCAAGCTGGGCGAGGTCCCACAGCATCGCCATCAACAGGGCCGCAGTGACCGGGGCGGTCGTCACGCGCGGCTACGTGCGCATCGAGCGTCGGTGGCAGGCGGGCGACTTAATCGAGCTTGAGCTGCCGATGCCTGTCAAGCGCATCTACGCCAATCCGCACGTCAAAAACGACGTCGGGCGCGTCGCCCTCAAGCGCGGACCGCTGGTCTATTGCGCCGAGCAGATCGACAACCCATCCGCGCCTATCCCGATGTTGCGTCTGCCGCGCAACGCGCCGGTCACGACCGCTCAGCGGACGGATTTGTTCGACGGCGTCGTCACCATCCTCGCGGACGGCGAGGCCGTCAGCGCCATTCCCGACAACACTCTATATTCAGCCGGACCATTCGCGCGCACAAAAACGCGGATCACGACCCTGCCCTACTATCTCTGGAACAACCGTGGCGTGCATCGCATGGCCGTTTGGCTCACGGAGGACTGACCTTCGCGCGACGGTGGTGTTCTCAGTTTTAGAGTTTAGACCCCCTCTTGCGGGGCTCGGGTCCGCGGCCGCGACTATCGTCGGCCTCATGATGATCATGAGCCCGCAGACTAGGTCATAAACTCATAAACGGGATTCCCAAATCGCGCGAACAGTGCCGATGAGATGCTGAAGGCCAAGCACGAGGTCGGCCTCGATATCCGCCCCGAGGCGATGCAAGTCAGCTGGAAAGACGTCGAGACCGCCCTCAAGAACCTCAACAGTTATGTGCGCGATAAGAAGCTCTGGTACTCGATCGCTCACGATACGACGATCACGGCGGATTTCGTCGCGCAGGTCAAAGACACGATCGAGGCCGTCTACGGCCGCTGGCCAGCGCGATGAGTCCTGGCATCAAGGTCACGCATAGAACCTGCAAAAGCCGGAGTTGAATTCTTTCAGTTGGCGGTACAGCTCCTGGTATTTGCCGAAGCCGAAGGCGTGCCGGTCGCGCTCATTGGCGCGCGGCTCGAACACACGGTCGGCGGGCGACAGCAGGCGCGTGGCGTCGTCGATGCTGGAGATGAGGCCGCTGCCGACGCCCGTCAGCATCGCGGCTCCGAGCACGCCAACATCGCGATGCGCCGAGCGCCGCAACGGCCGGCCAAGAATGTCGGCGCGGATCTGGCACCAGGCATCGGAGAGGGCGCCGCCACCAGCGATGCGCAGAAGCTCCGGCCGGCAGTCGGCCGAGCGCTCGAGGCTCTCAAGCAGCAATCGCGCCGAGTACCCGACGCCTTCCATAACGGCGCGCGTCAGATCGGCGGGGCCGGTGGCAGAACTCAAGCCGGCAAAACAGGCGCGGGACGTGATGTCCCAAAGGGGCGCACGCTCGCCCGCAAGATGCGGCAAGAACAGCGGCGCCGGACCCGAGACTGGCGCAATTTCAACGAGAGCAGAAAGTTCGGCGGTAGATCGTCCGAGCAACCCGGACAGCCACTCCATCGACGCGCCGCCCGCTTGGGTTGGGCCCGCATGCAGGACGATACCCTCGCACTCGGGAAAAGCGATCACGCCAGGGGTGGGCGCCTTGCGCCGCGAGACAATGCCCAGGACCTCACTCGTACCGCTGAGATAGCCCGCCTCATCCTGCCGCGCGACGCCTGCGCCGATGAGCCCGGCCCAGGCGTCCATGGTCCCATTCACCATCGGCGCTCCGGCCCCCGGCAAACCCTTGCTGATGCAGCCGGCTTGCGCCAATGGCCCCAGCAACGGCGGCAGCCGCTCAGCCGCACCGGGAACCAATGCGATCAGTTGCGGGATATAGGCGAGGCTGCCGTCGACGATGCCAAACGCGGTTAGCGGATCAGCGGCAACCACGCCCGTCAACTGAAAAATGCAATAATCCTTGGGCGCCATGACCCAGCGCGTCTGCCGCCAGATCTCGGGATGGCGCCGCGCGACGAACGCCATGCGGGCCAGCACATGGCTGGCGTCGATCGGCAGCGGCGCCCCCCACCAGGCGAGCCGGTCGTCATTCGCCACCTGTGCATCGATCTGCGCAGCCTCGCCGGCACAGCGTCCATCCTGCCAGACAAAGGCCGGCAGCAGCGGCCTGCCGGTCCCGTCCACGAACACATGCGTGTTGGCCTGCGACGTGAGCCCCACGGCAACTGCCGCGCCGTTTGCAACGCCTTCGGTCAGCTCCGCCAGCGCCCGTAGACAGCGCTGCACCCAATCCTCCGGATTCTGCGTGACATGGCCGTCCTGCGCCCGGTCCGTCGGATAGCGGCTCGCATAGGTCTTCAGCGCGCGCCCGGAGAGATCGAACACCGCCGCCTTAACGGCCGTGGTGCCCACATCGACGCCGATCAGCAATGGGTCGTTCATGGCCCGCCTTCACAAATGTGTTCATGGCCAATTGAATGCTCCATTTGGCGCATGCTAAGCAAGCCTGTGACAGCACGCACGGGAGGAAACGTATAATGAGCTTTTCGAGGAAACTGGTCGCTGCGGCGATTGCGCTGACGGCCCTGGCCGCAACCGCCAATGCTGCGGCCAAGAAGGTCGTCGTCATCACGCCCTATCTGTCACAACCCGGCACCCAATTCTATGTCGAGGCGTTCCAGGCCGAAGCCAAAACCAATGGCTGGGACGTGAACGTCGTTGACACCAAGGGCGATGTCGCCGCCGTCATCGCCCGTCTCGAAGACGCCTCCAACCAGAAGGTCGACGCCATCGTCATCAACGTCGACCCGTCGCAGGTCGCCGCCGGACTTGAGACCGCCAAGGCCGCCAAAATTCCGGTGTTTGGCATGGACTCTGGCGCAACGCCCCTGCTGGTCACCAACGTCACCAGCAACGGCTACGCCATGGCCGCCGACACCTCCGCCTATGTCGCCAACCGCATCAACGGCAAGGGCAATGTAGTGATGTTCGTGTTTGACGCCTTCCCGCCCGTGCAGGCGCGCGGTGTCGTCGCCAACGCCGTGTTTGGCAACTCACCCGACATCAAAGTGATCGAGCGCGTGACGCCGGACGTGAAGGACGGTGGCATCGCCGACAGCCGCGCCAAGATGGAGGCGATCCTGGCCGCCCATCCCGAGAAGGGCAGCATCGCTGCCGTCTGGGCCGCCTGGGACCAACCCGCGCTCGGCGCGCTGCAGGCAATCGAGGCGGCGGGCCGTGGCGGCGAGGGCATCGTCATCACCGGCATCGACGCCAATCCGCAGGCGCGCGAGGCCATCGCCAAGGGCGGCAATTTCGAAGCCTCGATGGCGCAGGATTTTAAGGGCATCGGCAAGGCGACGGCCGACGCCGTGAAGCGCACCCTGGCAGGTGAAGTGATCAAGCAGCGCGTGACATATGTGCCGACGCGGCTGATCACCTCAGCGAACGTGAAGGAATAACGGCCTGGTCCATCGCCTCGCCCCGTGACGAACAGGGCGAGGCGCGTCCAGCCCAAACCGGACAAATCTGTATGCTGGTGATGCATTGACCCTGCTCATCGTTAAGGGCATCGCCAAGTGCTATGCAGGCGTACCGGCGCTGAAGGACGCAACCCTCGACCTCAAGGCTGGCGAGATCCACGCGCTTGTTGGCGAGAACGGCGCGGGCAAAAGCACGCTGATCAAAATTCTGGCTGGTGTCACTTCGTCCGACGGTGGGATCATCCGGCTTGGCAGCGAACCGGCGAAAATCGCCAGCCCGGCCGACGCCCATCGGCGCGGCCTGCGGTTCGTGCACCAGGAACTCAACATCGTCCCGCAGCTGAGCGTCGCCGAGAACCTGTTTCTCGGCCGGGACTATCCGCGACGGCTCGGCGTTTTCATCGATTGGAGCGTCCTTCATTCGGCCTCCCAAAGCGCGCTCGAGGCGCTATCCATCCTTGGCATTGATCCGCGCACGAAAATGGCGCGGCTGTCGTCGGGCGACCGTCTGCTGGTCTATCTCGCTAGGGCCTTCCTATCCGACGACCATAGCGAGGCGCCGCGCGTCTATGTGCTCGACGAACCCACGGCCGCGCTGTCGGCGGAAGAATCTGAACGGCTGTTCCGTGTGCTCAAAGAACTCAAGGCAAAAGGCTGCGGCATCCTTTATGTGACGCACCGCCTGGACGAGGTTATGCGGCTGTGTGACCGCGTGACGGTGCTGCGCGATGGCGCAACGCAGGCGACCCTGGCGATCGCGCAGACCAGCAAGGCCGGGATCATTGAACAGATGATCGGCCGGGCGCAGGCCAAGGCCTATCCACGGCGCCGGCAGCCGGTCCACTCCGAGATTGCGCTCACAGTCGACGGCCTCGGTTCGAGCGGCTTTTCCTGTGCGCTGCGCAAGGGCGAGATTCTCGGCCTTGCCGGCCTGCACGGCGCAGGGCAAAGCGACATCCTTCGCCGGTTGATGGGCGACGGCGCGGCCCCTGGCACCATAGTTCTAGGCAGCGGGCGGCAGCACAACCGCCACCCCGACGACGCCTGGCGCCAAGGCTTCGCCTATGTCCCGCGCGAGCGGCGTAGCGAGGGGCTGATCCTTGGGCTGTCGGTCGCGGCGAACGCGACGCTGCCTCATCTGCAGCTGTTCAGGCGGCTTAGGCTGCTGCTCGACCGCAAGACAGAGCGGGCGCGCGTCACGCAGCTGAGCACGCAGGTGCGCCTCAAGGCGACCGGCCCCCGCCAGCCCGTGCGTCAGCTCAGCGGCGGCAATCAGCAAAAAGTGCTCTTTGCCCGCGCCATTTGCGGCAACCCCGCTGTCTTACTGCTCGACGAGCCGACGCGCGGCGTCGATGTTGGCGCACGGTTTGAAATCTACACTCTTCTCCGTGAGCTGACTGACACCGGATTATCCGTGATCCTGACCAGCTCCGACCTCGGTGAGCTCATCGGCATCGCCGATCGCGTGTTGGTGTTGAACGGCGGCCGCGTGACTGCGGAACGCAGCACGCACGGCCTCACACCGCAGCACCTGCTGACCCTTTGCAACGCAAGTCCGATCGCGACCGCACAAGCGAGCTCTTAACGTGACTCAAACCCTGCGCACCTACGGCACTCTCGCCGGCTTCATCGCCATGATCCTCTATTTCTGGATCAGCCTTCCCGACACCTTTATGACGCCGCGTAATCTGCTCAATGTCTCGCAGCAAATGAGCATGCTGGCGGTCGTCGCCTTCTCCATGACGATTGTCATGGCGATGGGCGATTTCGATCTCAGCGTCGGGACGATGGCGAGCCTTGCCGGCATCGCCGCCGCGCTCGCCTTCAAAGCAACGGGCTCGGTGCCGCTCGGTATCTGCATGGCGCTGTTTGCCGGGTTCGCGGGTGGCCTCGTGAACGGCGTCCTCGTCAGCGGCTTCGGCATCTTGCCCTTCGTCGCAACGCTTGGCACACTGACGATATTCCGTGGTCTCGCCTTCTGGCTGAGTGGCGGCAAGACCATTTTTGGAGCCGACATCCCACCGGCATTCTCATCGTTCGCACGTGGCGGCATACCGCTCTGGCAAACCGGCGAGCAATGGTTGCTGCTGCCCAATCTAACCTTAGTGGCGGCAGGGATGCTTGGGGTTGTTTGGCTGACGCTGGAACAAACGCTGTTTGGCCGGCGCCTCTATGCGATCGGCGGCAACCGCGAGGCGGCGCGGCTCGCGGGCGTGCGCGTCGGCAGCTTGCGACTGTGGACCTTTGGCATTTCTGGCTTGGGCGCTGCGCTGGCAGGTCTGCTCTATGCCAGCCGCGTCGCCTCCGCCAATCCCACCCAGGGCGAGGGCCTGATGCTGGACGCCATCGCAGCGGTTTTTCTCGGCATGACCATGAGCCGCGAGGGCGAGCCGCGCGTGCTGCACACCCTGGTCGGCGTGCTCATCCTCGGCGTGCTGAGCAACGGCCTGACGCAACTCAGCGTCGATAGCTACGTGCGGGAAATGCTGGTCGGCGCCATCATCGTCGCCGCCGTCGCGCTTGGCAGCATCGGCAAACTCCGCGCCTGAGGGCTGGGCCGATGCTGAAGACGGCCCGGATGCCATTCCCGCAATCAAGGGTGCGCTTTTGCATGGCTACGTGTCCTTTAAAGGCGCGATGCGGCACCCGGATTCTCCATCAGCTTGGTCGACGGATCAAACGCACGTGTCCTCACACTTACTTTGGTGCGCAGTGCAGCGGCGAATACTGGGATCCTTACCGGTTGGTGGCCAATCCCGCCCCCCGCATGGCCTCGTCCACCACACGCTTGGTCGCTTCCGTCACGGGCGCCAACGGCAGCCGGGCCTCTTCGCCGCACATCCCCAGCCTCGCGACGGCGTACTTCACCGGCCCTGGATTGGTTTCGACAAAAAGCGCGTCGTGGAGGGGCAAGAGCCGGTCTTGCAGCTTCAATGCAGTTGCAAAATCCCCGCGCAGCGTTGCGGCCTGGAACTCGGAACACAATCTTGGCGCCACGTTCGACGTCACCGAGATGGCGCCCTGGCCGCCATGGGCATTGAATCCGAGGCAGGTTGCGTCCTCGCCCGACAACATAATGAAATTCGGTCCCAACTCCCGCCGCTGTTGCGAAGCGCGTTGCATGTTTGCTGTGGAATCCTTGATGCCGACGATGGTGGGCAGCTTGACCAATCGGGCGAGAGTCGCGACCGAAATGTCCGTGATGGTTCGCACAGGCACGTTGTAGACGATGATCGGAATGTCGGTCGCCTTGGCAATGGCCTCGAAATGCAAATACATGCCCTCTTGCCCCGGCTTGTTGTAGTAGGGGCAGACGACGAGTGCGGCATCGGCTCCGGCCTTGCGTGCGAACTTGGCGAGATCGATGGCTTCAGCGGTCGAGTTGGAGCCCGCCCCCGCGATCACCGGCACGCGGCCAGCGGCGACTTCGATGCACAGCTCAACGACGCGCTTATGCTCGTCATGAGACAGCGTCGGGCTCTCGCCCGTCGTCCCGACCGGAACCAGCCCGTTGGTGCCCTCTTTGATCTGCCAATCGACAAACTTCTGATAGGCCTTTTCGTCTACCTTGCCGTTCTTGAACGGGGTGATAAGCGCCGTGAATGAGCCGCGCAGCTTTTCGTTGAGCGTCATGGCGCCCTGTCCTCCGAATGATCCCGCGCCATCCCCAGCGCCAGCGCGCGCAACAATAGGGGCGCGGGGGGCTGGCCGCAACTCCCGAACGCGACACAGGATCGACATGCTTATCCAGTTCACTATGGTGTCGGTTCTGGCTTCCGAGCGGGCCAGCGCGCGCAACCCTGCGGAACCACGGATGGCTGCCTTGGGACGAATCACAATGCTGCTCGCGCTGGTGTGGGCGCTCGCCATGGCCGTGCCAGCGCAGGCGCAAAAATCGACCGCGCTCGACCAAGACCTGCTGCCGCTGTTTGCGCAGCTGCCGTCCGATGCCGACCTGCAGAAAGTGAAGGACGCCATCGCCGCGGTGGGCCGGGGCGATACCGATACGTCCGGCGGCATTGCCGGCACGATTGTCGATCCGGCGGCGCGCAAACTGGTGCGGTGGTACGAGCTGCGCAGTGGCAAGCAGGCCAGCTCCCCCGAGGAAATCGAAGAGTTCCGCCGCCAGAACCCGCATTGGCCCGGCAACGTGCTGCGCACCCGCGCGGAAGAAGCGTTGCTGACCGGCGCTGAGCCGGAGCGCATCCTCGCGTTCTTCAAGGACAGCAAACCTGAAACCGGCGCGGGCAAGGCCGCGATGGCTGTGGCGATGCTGGCGCGCGGCGACCTCAACAAGGCGACCGCGCTGGCGGTGGACGCCTGGCGCAACGAGACCATGAGCGATGATGCCGAGAAGGCGGTGCTGACGCGGCTCGATCGCGTGCTGACGCCGGCTGATCACAAATACCGCGCCGATCGCATTCTCTATGCCGACACGCAGTACGATGGTGTGCGAGCCCTGCGCATTGCCGCCGTGAACCGGTTGATGCCCAAGCTCACCGAGCCGGACCGGGCCAAGATCGCGGCGCGACTGGCGGTGTATCGTTGCGGGTCCGGTAAAGGGTGCTTGGCCGGAGCGCGCAAACTGATGGCCAAGCTGCCGATCGAGGCGCAGCACGATTGGGGCGTGTTCTTTGCCAAGGCACTGATGCTGCGTAAATCCGGCGCTGCCCAACAGGCCTGGCGCACCATGCTGCAGGCGACCACCGATCCCAAGCTCGGCATCGATCTCGACCAATGGTGGGACGAGCGGCGCGCCAATGCCTACGCGGCGCTGTATGGCAATGACTATCAGGCCGCCTACCGGCTCGCGGCCGAACACGGCCCGCTTACGGTCAATCCGGGCAAGGAGGCAGAGTTCATCGCCGGTTGGATCGCATTGCGCTTCCTGAAGGACCCCAAGCGGGCGGTCCCGCATTTCACGGCCATGCGCGCCATCGCCGATGGGCCGGTCAGCCTCGCGCAGTCGGAGTACTGGCTCGGCCGCAGCTATTCGCAGGCTGGCAACGCCAAGGCGGCGACGCCGCATTACGTCGAGGCGGCAAAATATTTCAACACCTACTACGGCCAGATCGCGCGCCAGACGCTGGACAAAACCGCAGGCGGCATGGCGGTTCCGGCCATTCCGGTGCCATCGGCCGAACTGGTGAAAAAGTTCGTCACCGATGACGCCACGCGCGCGCTGGTGATCGCGGGCAAGGCCGATCTGATCGACATCATGCGCGCGTTCATCGGCGACCGCCGGGAGCGCATTGCGAGCGAACCCGAGGCCGCCTTGGTGGCACATCTGGCGCTGACCCTGGGCGACACGCAGATGGCGGTGAAGGTGGGCAAGACCGCCCTGGAGCGGGGCTATTTCGGCCTCACCCATTACGCCTATCCAACCGTCGCCATCCCGGCTTTCGAGCCATTGCGCACGCTGCCCGAGGCCGCGCTCACCTATGCCATCGCGCGCCAAGAGAGCGAGTTCAACACGCTGACCAAATCCCCGGTTGGCGCGCGCGGCATCCTGCAGATCATGCCGGGCACCGCCAAGGGCGTGTGCAAACAGTACCGGCTGAAATGCGAGGTCGGCAAACTCACGGCCGACCCGGCCTACAATGCGCGCCTCGCGACCGCCTATGCGGCGGACATTACGGAAGAATTCAACGGCTCTTACATCATGGCCATCGCGGCCTACAATGCCGGGCCGGGCCGGGTACGCGAGTGGGTGTCCAAGATCGGCGATCCGCGCCAACCGGGTGTCGATCCCATCGACTGGGTCGAGATGTTGCATCTCGACGAGACCCGCGATTACGTGAAGAAGGTGATGTCGAACATCC
>JAYUAJ010000106.1:0-2296 GCA_043741375.1 Hyphomicrobiaceae bacterium
TCGCCTATGAGGTTTACTTGAACGGCATGACCGAGCGGACGCTGCATCTGTCGCAATCGGTCGCCAAGTCCGTGACGGCCAGCGTGGCCGGCGTGCTGATCGGCCAGGGCCTGCTCGATCCCGACGCGCTGGTGACGGACTATCTGTCTGAACTCTCCGCCACCGCCTACGCCGGCGCGAAGCTCCAACAGGTGCTGGACATGACCACGGGCGTGCGCTTCGGGGAAGAGTACACGGATCGCTTTTCCGACATCGGCATCACTGATGTGTCGAGCGGCTGGAAACCCGTGCCCGCCGAAAAGCCGCCCGGAGGCGAATGGCCCGCCAGCATCTGGGACCAGATTCTTACCCTAAAAACCAAGGAAGCCGAACACGGAAGCCGGTTCAAATATCGCTCGATCGAGACCGAAGTGCTCGGCTTTTGCATGGAGCGCGCGGCCGGAAAACGGCTGGCGGAACTGACCAGCGAGCTGCTTTGGCAACCCATGGGTGCCGAGGAGAGCGCCAATTTCACGGTCGACCGCTCGGGCTCCGCGCTGGCCGACGGCGGGTTCAACGCCACCCTGCGGGACTACGCGCGGGTCGGCCTCGTGCATCTAGGCATGGGCACGTTCAACGGCCGCAGCATTCTGCCAGCCGAATGGGTGCTGGATATCCGGCGCGGAAAACATGGCCTCTTCAACGACGAGAGCCGCGTGCTGATGCCGAACGGCTGTTACCGCAATCAGTTCTGGATCGAGGACCAGGCCAAGGAAACCACCATGGCGCGCGGCGTGTTCGGGCAGCTGATCTATATCGCCCCCGAGCACGACATGGTGGTGGTGAAACTCGCCAGCCAGCCCGACTTCATCAACGAGGCGAACAACAGAGATACCTTGGCGGCCATCCGGGCGATTGCTACAGAGCTGGCATGACCGATACGACACACCTTTCGAGCATCGACCCGACGCACCTTCCCAAGGGCTCCCGCGTGGTCGTGGCCATGTCGGGCGGCGTGGATTCGTCCGTCGCCGCCGGACTGCTCGGCGAGGCCGGATACGACGTCGTCGGCATAACCCTGCAGCTCTACGATCACGGCGCGGCCAGCGGCAAGAAGGGCATGTGCTGCGCCGGGCGCGACATCGCCGATGCGCGCAACGTGGCGACGCACCTCGGCATCCCGCACTACGTCCTCGACTACGAGGCAAAATTCCGCGCCTCCGTCATCGACAGTTTTGCGGACAGCTATGTGGCCGGCGAAACGCCCGTCCCGTGCATCGACTGCAATCAGAAGGTGAAGTTCCGCGACCTGCTCGGTTTTGCACGCGAGCTTGGCGCCGCAGCCATGGCGACCGGGCATTACGTGCGCTCAGCTTTGGGGCCGGGCGGGTTTGAACTGCACCAGCCAGCCGACGCCTCGCGCGATCAGAGCTATTTCCTGTTCGCCACGGGCCGCAAGGAGCTGGATTTTCTGCGCTTTCCCTTGGGCGGTATGCTGAAGGCCGAGGTGCGCGAGCATGGCCGCCGCCTGGGCCTGCCGGTAGCGGAAAAACCGGACAGCCAGGACATCTGCTTTGTGCCGAAGGGCCACTACACGACGGTGATCGATAAGCTGCGCCCCGGCGCGGCCGGGCCGGGCGAGATCGTGCATCAGGACGGCCGCGTGCTCGGCCGCCACGACGGCATCACGGGGTTTACGGTGGGCCAGCGCAAGGGGTTGAGGCTGGCGGTCGACGGGCCGGAGGCCGAGCCGCTGTTCGTGGTCGCGCTGGATGCCGGCCGGCGGCGCGTGGTGGTGGGCCCGCGCGAGGCGCTGGCGCGCCAGGTGGTGCGGCTGCGGGATGTGAATTGGCTGGGTGAGGGTGGGTTCGCGGAAGCGGCGGGGGCGGGCATGGCGGTGGCTGTGCGCATCCGCTCGTCGGGTCCGCCGCAGATGGCGGAGCTGTGTCTGGTGGATGGGGGGCCGGGGGTTCGGTTTGCGGGGTCGGTGTTTGCGGTTTCGCCTGGGCAGGCGTGTGTGTTCTATGCCGACGCGTCGGGAAATTCGCGGGTGCTGGGCGGCGGATGGATCGCGGCGGCGGAGCGGGCGTTGGTGACGGCGGTTGCGGCGGAGTAGTTGGACGGACTCACGTTCACTTTGGAGGCTAATCTGCCGAGGTGAGATCGTCGTCCGGATCAACGATCTCGATCAGGCCGCGCATAGAGCCGAGTATTGATTTGGCCGCGTTTCTCGGCTCGACCGCCGCTCTTGACTCGGGCGATAGCCGGGCAACAGCCTTGCCGCGCTTTATGATGACGATGGTCTCGCCGCTCGCCG
>JAYUAJ010000107.1:0-12717 GCA_043741375.1 Hyphomicrobiaceae bacterium
GGCGCGACCAGCTGTGCGGTGAAAGGCTAGTGCGCCGAACGTGCGATACGAGCCCCCTCCTCCCTTGAGGGGGAGGGCCGGGGCGGGGGTAGGTTCTAGGCGATATTTCGCGGTAACTGAGCGGTCTTGGCAACACGCAACTCGTGCGCCAACCGCGATTTCGCCGCTCGATTGACCGGCGCGCACCGCTACCGTCCGCACCCAGACCGTACCCCCGCCCTAGCCCTCCCCCTCAAGGGGGGAGCGGACTTGGCCGGTGCGATTCGTTGGCGCCTCAGCCCAAAAGGAACCGGCTTTCGAGCCGGTTTTTTCCATTGGCGGGGCCGCTCGAAAAATTCCGGCGGAATTCGCCAACGCCTTTGAACCAAATCCGATCCTGCAGCGACTTATTGGGCAGATGAGCTTCAAAACCCTCCGAACCCAAAAGGAAACGCCCAAATGACCATCTCCCTCAAAGCCGCCGCTCTCGCCCTCGGTCTCGCCACCCTCAGCCTCACCGGCGTCGCTTCCAGCGCCGACGCCAGCGGCCAGATTTCCATCGGCATCAACGCCGACAAGAACACCGACGCCGGCAAAGCGCTCACCATCTTCAACACCGTCATCGCCAATGCGCCCTTGGGCGGCGGCAGCGGCAATGGCGCCAAGATCAAGCAGCACGGCAAGAAGAATTCGGCCGGCGTCAAGCAGAAGGGCCACGGCAACGGCGTTGGCATCATCCAGGATTGCAACGGCTGCTCGACGAACGTCGCCCAGAACGGCAACAACAACTCGCAGAGCGTTCTGCAGTTCGGCAAGGGCGCCAAATCCAACGTCCAGCAGATTGGCGACAACCAGGCCGGCACGCAGCTCGACTTCGGGTTCTAACAGCCAAGATCAACTTTCAGTTAATCACGAAACGTAGCAGCGACTAACTCCCCTCCCCCTTTGCGGGAAGGGGCCGGGGGTGGGGGGAAGGGCTAGGCGGGTTGCCTACAATTGACACTGTCCCGTGCCGCTTCACCCCACCCCTAGCCCCTCCCCGTCAAGGGGAGGGGGATTCCCGAGCCTAACCTTCTGCACTTCACTGAAGGGTCGGCACTAGACCGGCCAAATCGACGATCCCGGGGTAGTGGCGCCATGAAGCCACCGCCATTTCAGAGTTAACAGGTTGAAACGAAAGGATGCCGCCATGAAAATTCTTCTGACGATGGCAGCGCTCGCGGGGCTGGCGATTGGCGCGGCGACCAGCGCCCAGGCCGCTTCGCCAATGGAGCGCTTGAACCAGATGATGACCAAGCTGCAAGGGCCGGAACAATTCGCCCGCCCGCACAGCGCCGAGGCCAAGCATTGGGCCATCTTCAACTGGCTATTCAATGATCGCCCCGATGGCGCCGACGATGAGGTCATCACCACGATGGCTGATCCGGTCGATCCGCCGGTGGTTATTGAGCAGACCCCGGTCCTGCCGGGCCTCGCGCCCAATCGCATCTATAAGCGCCAGATCGGCAAGGGTCAGAAACTCTCCGTGCAACAGCACGGCGCCGGGAATACCGCCCGGGTGTTCCAGAGCAATTGACGGCGAGGCCGCGAGCCCCCTCGCCCCGTTTTTCACGGGGTGAGGGTCGGGGTGAGGGGCGGCCACTTGCGCCGGCCTCGTTTGAACTAGGACAGAGCAAGTGGCCGCCCCTCACCGACCTCGCAGCTCTTGCCGCCGAAGATGGCGGCTGCGAGGCGAGGTCTCCTCTCCCCGTAAGAACGGGGAGAGGGAAGAACGCGCCGGGCGGCCGGCTCCCGGTTACGGGTGTCGCCCGGCGCCAGCAAAGATGTCGCTTTCCAGCGCGTCACTGCCGCCGAAGGACTTGTACCCGCCACGCTTGCTGCCTAGACAGGCTCCAGGATGCATTTGGTCCGCACTGGCGTTTCTCGCCCCTGCGCCAAACTGATGGAGATGCCCCGTGGCCAACGAGACCGACACCAAGCCTGCCGGGGACGCTGAGCCGGGCCGGCGCAAGCGCGGGAGCGGCGGGGCCGAGGCGCGCCGGGCGCTGCGCAAGGACCAGGGGCTCGTGCAGCTCCCGTACATCCATCGCAAGATCGCGCCCTACAATATTCTCTCCGAAGAGAGCCTGGTCATCCTCGAGGCCAACGCCGACACCATTCTGCAGGAAGTCGGCATCGAGATCCGCGAGGATGACGAGAGCGTAGAAATGTTCCGCAAGGCGGGCGGGACCTGCACGGTGCTCGATACGCCCGACAAGGTGCGCATCCGTTTCCCCAAAGGCCTGTTGCGCTCGATTATCCAGAAGACCGCGCCAAATGCCTTTATGCAGCATGCGCGCAATCCCGAGCGCACGGTCGAGATCGGCAACAATTCGACGGTCTTCGCACCTGTTTACGGCCCGCCCTTTGTGCGTGGCTTGGATGGCGAGCGGCGCTACGGCACCATCGCCGACTTCGAAAATATTGTGCGCCTAGCCTATATGGCGCCATCGCTGCACCATTCCGGCGGAACTGTCTGCGAGCCGGTCGATGTGGCGGTGAACAAGCGGCATCTCGATATGGTCGCCGCCCACATCCGCTATTCCGATAAGCCGTTCATGGGGTCAGTTACGCACCCGATGCGCGCGGAAGACAGCGTGGCGATGGCCGAACTGGTGTTTGGAAAAGACTTCGTCGACAAGAACTGCGTGCTGATCAATCTGATCAACGTCAATTCGCCGATGATCTATGACAACACCATGCTCGGCTCACTGAAAGTTTACGCGCGCGCCAATCAGGCGACCATCGTCACGCCGTTCATTCTGTCAGGCGCCATGTCGCCGGTGGCACAGGCGGGTACGCTGACGCAGGTGCTGGCCGAGGTGCTGTGCGGCGCGGCGCTGACGCAGCTCTGCCGGCCCGGCGCGCCCGTTGTGTTCGGCGTGTTCGCCTCGTCCATGTCCATGCAGACCGGAGCGCCCACCTTCGGCACGCCCGAGCCGTCGATGGTCATCTACGGCGCGGCGCAGCTGGCCCGGCGCTTGGGAATCCCGTTCCGCTCGGGCGGCTCGCTCTGCGCCTCAAAACTCCCGGACGCCCAGGCCGCCTATGAAAGCGCCAACACGCTAATCCCGACGCTGATGGCCGGCACGCACTTTGTTCTGCATGCGGCTGGCTGGCTGGAGGGCGGGCTGGTCTCGTCGTTCGACAAGTTCATCATGGACGTCGACCAGTGCGCCATGATGCAACGCTTCGCCGCCGGCATTGATATGAGCGAGAACGGCCAGGCGATGGACGCCATCCGCGAGACGCGCAACGCCGGCAAGACCCATTTCCTTGAGAGCGCCCACACCCGCGCCAACTTCGAAACCGCGTTCTACCGCTCGATGGTCGCCAACAACGACAGCTACGAGCAATGGCTGGCGGAAGGAGAGCAGCGTACGGAGCAAAAGGCGCACGGCATCGCCGAAAAGTGGCTGAAGGACTATGAGGCCCCCGCGCTCGATCCCGCAATCAACGAGGCCGTCACCGATTTCGTAAAGCGAAAGAAGGCGTCGTTCCCCGACGCCTTCACATGAAAAGAGCCGCAAGTCGAAGGCCCGCCAGGATCGGACGTCGCAAGGATGCAGCTCCGCGGGGCTTTTCGGCTTAACGATTGAGGGATGGGGAGAGCACGTCAGTTCACTCACTGCTTGATAGAGGTGTGACATGCGGGTTGTGCTCAACGGCGTCTTCGTTCTCGCGCTTGCGACACTCGCGCACGCTGAAAATCTGTGCCCGCCGCTCGAAAGCCTTCCCGTCCAGGACGGCACTCGTATGACCGAGGATAACTTCGAGCTGCCCTCAGGTCTCGATGCCACCGAGAAGCTGTCGGCGTTCCTCAACAGCGAGCACCTAACCTATAGTTTCGAGCAGGTGCTGAACGCATTTCTGGCCAAGGGGGTTTTGCTGCGGCAAGGCGCCGTAATCACCGCCCAGGTGCTGGAACTGGCCAAACTCAAATCGGCAGCTAAGCCCGATATTGACAAGGCCGAGATCGATGCCAAGAAGGCGCACGACTCCTATTGCGGTTTCATGGCCGACGCCGTCGTTGCGGAGTAAATCATTGTGACCGTCCGGTACGCAACCATCCGCAACGCGTACGCAAAGAAGGGCTTGTCTGTGCGCGGAGGCTTTGCGCTAGCGCCCGGCGAAATGCCCGATGGAGTTGCTGCTCTTGTTCTGCTCGGAAATATCGGCGACGGCATGTGGTCCGCTTTTGCCGCTGAACGCCGGAACGAACCCGACCCCCTCGATGCCTGGACCAAGCGCGTTGTTGAACCCATTGCGTATGACCTTGGCGCGCACGCCGTCTATCCCAGCGATCGTCCGTATCGACCGTTCCAACAATGGGCCCAGCGCGCCGAGGCCGTATACCCGTCCCCGCTCGGTATCCTCATGCACCCCGATTGGGGCTTATGGCATGCCTATCGCGCCGCCCTCCTGTTCGACCGCGAGATCGACTGCCTGCCGGCCCGGGACACGCGACCGAGCCCATGCGAGAGTTGCATTGCCAAACCCTGTCTGACGGCGTGTCCCGTGTCGGCCTTCGACGGCGCGCGCTACGATGTGGCGGCCTGCGGACAACATCTGCTAGCGGGTGACCGTCCGCACTGCGCCGATCTCGGCTGCCGCGCCCGCGACGCCTGCCCCGTGGCGGCCGGGATGCGCTACCCCGATGCGCAGATCCGCTTCCACATGGCGGCGTTTGTGCGCTCGCGCGAAAGTGAAAGGCAAAGTATAGGCACTGTAAAAGGATCGTGAAGTCTGGCGCAAGGGTCCGCGCCGCCGTGCGGCCGACGGGCCTTATGGCGACCACTTTTCGCTAGAGGCATGCATCTTGCAGCGATTTGCGTCCAAATGCGCCCGTCGCAAGGCTGTGAAGCGATGCCAAAACTTCTTGACCAGATCATTCAAGTTCTCGTCTGGGGCGTCATCCTCAGCGTGTTGCTGACGCCACTCCTTGTCGCGGCGTTGTTCAGCTTTTCCCAGCCGCCCAATGCGACGTTCGAGCAAGTCCAAAATCAGCTCCTCAACGGCGTCTCCGCGGACGGCTTCAACGACCCGTTCAACAACTCGGGCAATCCGCGCAATCCCGTGGCCAGAGCGCTCCTTGAGGCCGCCGCGGATCGCAGCGAGGCCAAGGGAGCATTTTCGGGCCTTGAAGTCGTAGTTCTGCGCAAACCCGTTTCGGCGGTGTGGTGGACGTCATTGGTCGGCAGTTCGGTGGCTGTCGATCTTCGTCTCTCTGGCCACCAACCGCGCGCGATAGTCGTTGTCGCGGATCAGGCTTTGACGCTGCGATTGGATGCGGCGCCGGAGACAACGCGCGCCATTCTGGCCTTGGAAGGTCCGCAAGCGATTCAGTTGTCCGGCCGCAGGGTGGCGGGGCTAATCAGCGGCTACCGCATCCAGGCTTTTGGCGCACGAGATGTGGCTTCCGTCGCCGATTCCGGTCTCAAGGATGGCCCGGGTCCGAGCCTGTGCAAAGCGATCGCCCTGTGGCGCGATTATTATGATCTGCGAGCGGACGACGTGAGCTTGCGGCTGGTCACGGCGAGTTCAAGTCTCGCATGGGCTGCAGGCCAGTTTAGCAGCGATGGCGAAACGACAGCGGAACTGGCGGGGTCAAGTTTATCGGCGGCCTGCGGCTGAGGGCATTGGCGAGTCGCGATGGCACGAGCTTTGCACGCTTAAGAGCGACAACCGGGGGTGATTTGACATGGCCTTTGGAAGCAAACCATCCCGCCTAGCAAAGCCGATGCCTACAGCGCGAACGGGCAGCCCGCCGTCGCTGCCGTCCCTGGGACTGCCGCTCTGGGCTAGGCAGATTGGCGTGCTTGGCCTTTCCGTCTTCGGCTTCTTTATTTTCATCACTGTAGCTCCATACCTGCTCGGAACGGGGGCCTATGCGTACCTGCGCTGGCAATATGCCGACTCTCTCCCTCCGGAGCCCGAATTGGGCGCCGACGGCGAGCCGGCGCCGGTCGATCTCAACATGGACGGCGAAACGGCAGTCTTTAATTCCTGTCTTGCCAGCGTCGCGGAGCCCGATTCAAACACTCCGCACACCGCTGAAATCGCACGGACGTTCAACGAAACCCTCGTGCTGTGCCTGATGAACGAGCCGCCACAGAGGCTCTGCAAGTCGGGCAACCGGAGGCGGTTCGTCGCCGAGCTGGTCGGCTACCTCGATCGCAAACAGGAGATAGCCAACGACTTCAAAGGGTCGGCCTCCACCGCCATCGAGTCCGGCGCCGGTCCGTCTCGCGATGTCGTTGTAAAGCTGCGCGCGCTGGCCGCTGAAGGCTACATTTCGCGCACCGACTTTTCGCCCTGGCTCGCCAATTTGGGCGGCGGCCGGCCCCGCTACTTCGGGGCGCTGGAAGGCGTCGAAGTCACAAAGGAGAGCTGCAAATGAGCATGTCGAGCCCCGCAGAGTCCAAGGGACTGCCGGATTGGGCGTTCCGTCTCTATATGGGCGTGTTCTACGTCATCGCAATCTTCATGGTCTCCGTCGCGTTTGCCAACGTGTCAGCCCTGCTGTCGCCGTTCCTCGTGTTTCGAGGCGTCCGGCCCGCCAGGCAAGGCGTCGAATGGGCCGCTGCCCGCAGAATGGGAGAAGGCCTATTTCGCGGACCAGGGGAGCAGTACAAAGGAAACCGAGGCTGTCGAGGCCGCCGCATTGGTGTGCACGCCTGAAAGCTGTTCCGCCGACGCGCGCAAGCGCTATGCCGACAGCGCTGCGGGCTATGCCTATTTCCGCGCAACCAGATTGAAATTCGCCCGCTTCCACGGTGGGCAAGACGGCCTCGAAAAGGGCTGCGCGTATTTCGAGACAGCGCCCCATGTCAATGTCATCAACAGCATGGTCGACCGGATCAATGCCGGCATGTTTGATGTCCGCGAGGCCGGGGACAATTCGGATATTCTGGCCATGGTCATTTATGGCAAGGCGCCGGCACATCCCTGCGGCACCAACTGAGGCCGCTAAACCTACGCCCGCGACGACTTCCTCGTCCGGCTGGCGCGCGTGGCGGCGTCGACTGGGGGCGCGACCATCGGGCCGATCTCGGCTTCGATCTGGGCACGATTTGGGCGGGCGCCCTTGACGTGGGCATCGAGCGCTTTGCGCATGGCGGCGAGGTGCAACGGAGACGTGCCGCAGCAGCCGCCGATGATGCGCGCGCCGCTGTCCACCGCAAGCCGCGCGTAGTTCGCCATCAGGTCCGGCGAGCCGGAATAAACCACTTCGGCGCCCTTCAGAACCGGAATGCCGCAATTGCCCTTCGCGATGATGATGGCGTTGGGATCGGTCTCGGTCATCGACAGCACCGAGAGCAAGAGATCCGACGCGCCTACGCCGCAGTTCGAGCCATGCGCGACCGGCGGCGGAACCATGCCTTCAGCGACCGCGCCGAGACCTTCCGGCATCAGGCCCATCATGGTGCGGCCGGCGGTGTCGAAGCTTCCGGTGAAGGTGTAGGGCAGATCGGCCTCGATGGACCCTCGCATGGCGGCGCGCATCTCATCGGGCGCCGACATGGTCTCGATCCAGGCGACGTCGGCCCCGCCGGCCTTCAGGCCCTCGATCTGCTCCTTGAAGCAGGCGACGGCGTCGTCATACGTGAGCTTTCCGAGCGGCTCGAACAGTTCGCCGGTGGGGCCAACCGAGCCCGCCACGATGACGGTGCGGCCGCTCGCGTCGGCAACGCCGCGCGCGATTCCGGCGGCGGCCTTGTTCAACTCGTGGGTGCGCCCCTCCAGCTGGTGCAGCTTCAAGCGATGTTTGTTGCACCCAAACGTGTTGGTGAGAATGATATCGGCGCCGGCATCGACAAACTGCTGGTGCAGCGAGGCAACCTTTTCGGGCTGATCGATGTTCCACATTTCGGGTGGATCGCCGGCCGTGAGTCCCATGGCGAAATAGTTGGTGCCCGTCGCGCCGTCGGCCAGAAGGACGCCTTTTTCGGCAAGGAGTGCGGACAAAGAGGGCATGGGCAGGCTCCGGACAGCGGATGGATCGGGGTAAGTCGCTGATCTAGCACAGCCTCGCTGGCAGGCGCAAAGCAATGTCACCGGGGGGCGCTGATAGCGCATTTCCGACAATCCTCGCCGATTGCGGCCATGTCACCAGCGCCGACCGCGCCAATACGGTGCCCTCGCGCAGCGCCTTAAGCAACTCCGGCTGGCTCAACACCCGACGCAACACGGCCCGCATGGTTGCCGTGTCATCCGGTTCCACCAGGACGGACGCACGCGGATCGATCCAGCCCCCGACCGCGCCGGAGCGGGTGGTCACAACAGGAATCCGGCGCGCGATGGCTTCGGCCACTGCCATGCCGAAGCCCTCGTGGACAGAACTTGCGACATAGAGATCGGTTGTTTGCCAGATCGCCTCCAGGTCCGGACCGGACAAGGCACCCGACAGCGCGATGCGATCAGCAAGACCGACGGCGCCGATCAGCTGGCGCAACTTGGCGACTTGGGCGTCGTTCATGTCGAGCGCGCCAGCGATGGTGAGGCGCCAATCAAGGTCCATCAGCCCCGCGAGCGCGCCCACAATCAGCTCGTGGCGTTTGCGCGCGATCACCGATCCGAGGCTGAACAGATGGACGCCCGGACCACCCGAGCCGGGCGATGCTTGTAGCAGATCGGTGCCTGGTTCGGCGATGAACAGCCGGCCGCTGTCGACCCCGTAGTCGGCAATCAACTGCGCGCCCGTCAACCGCGAGGTGGCGATGACGCATTCCATCTTCCCCAGCGCGGCCCGCTCCTGCCGATCCATGCGGGCGGCCACGGCGGGCGGGCGACTGCTCTCCAGCACCTGCGGATGGTGCATCAGCATGGCGAAGCGGAGCCGTGCCGCCGCAGCCGGGAGCACATCGGCCAGCGGCGACAGCACGATCTGATCGGCAAGCACCAGTGTTCCGCCAGGCAACCCCGCGATCACCCGTGCTGCCCCTGCGGTCACGTCCGGAGCCGGATCGGGAAAGCCCGGCCCCAGCTCGATGCGGGTTATCTGCCAGCCGATGGCGGCGAGTTCTCGGAGCATGCGCTCGTTGTAAATCCAGCCCCCAGTGGTGCGGATGTAGTCGGCCGAGACGAGATAGGTGAGGTGCATGGGATGGCTTGGGGACATGACGTTGCTGTTCGGCGCTTGCCTGCCTATCACACCCAGTGTGCCTTACCCAATCTGCCGTATTGACAAACCTGGCTCGTCGCGGCGCTATCGTATGACGACCTACCCGCCCCAAAACCCCCGGCCCCATGTCCCGCTATTCCGCCCTTGCCATTGCGCGCAACGCGCTGTCCGGCCACGGCCGCTGGCCGCGCGCTTGGCGCTCGCCCGAGCCGCGCTCAAACTACGACGCCATCATCGTGGGCGGCGGCGGGCACGGGCTTGCGACGGCGTTTTACCTCGCTGCCAACCACGGCATGACGCGTGTCGCGGTGCTGGAGAAGGGCTACATCGGCTCGGGCAATGTCGGCCGCAACACCACCATCGTGCGCTCCGACTACATGATCCGCGGCAACACCGAGTTCTTCGAGCATTCGCTGAAGCTGTGGGAAGGCCTGTCGCAAACGCTGAACTTCAACGTCATGTTTTCGCCGCGCGGAAAAGTTGCACTGGCGCATGACCCGGTCGGCTTCGATGGGCTGGCGCGGCGCGGCAACATCATGCGGCTGAACGGCATCGACGCCGAACTTTTGGAGCGGCCGGAGGTCGAAAAACTGCTGCCGTATCTGGATTATTCAAAGGACGCACGCTTCCCGATCTTTGGCGCGCTGTTGCAACGGCGCGCCGGCACTGCCCGCCACGATGCCGTAGCCTGGGGCTACGCCCGCGCCGCCGACCGGCTCGGCGTCGAGATCATCGAGAATTGCGAGGTGACAGGGTTCCTGCGCGATGGCAATCGCGTCACGGGAGTGGAAACTTCGCGCGGAAAAATCCTCGGCGGCAAGACCGCTATCGCCGTCGCTGGGCACACGTCTCAGGTTGCGCGGCTGGCAGGGCTACGGCTGCCGGTGGAAAGCCATGTGCTGCAGGCCTTCGTCAGCGAGCCGGTCAAACCGCTGGTCCACCACGTCATCGGGTCGGGGGCGGGAGACCTGTTCTATCTCAGCCAATCGGACAAAGGCGGCCTGGTGTTCGGTGGCCATATCGACGGCTTCAACAGCTATGCGCAGCGCGGCGCTCTGCCTGCCGTGCGCACCGTTGCCGAATGCGCCGTGGCGCTGATACCAGCGGCCTCGCGCCTGCGTTTGCTGCGCCACTGGGGCGGCATCCAGGACATGACGCCCGACGGCAGCCCGTTCATATGCCGCACCCACATCGGCGGCCTCTACCTCAACGGCGGCTGGTGCTACCAGGGGTTCAAGGCCACGCCCGCCTCGGGCTGGACCTTCGCCCACACCATCGCCAAGGACGAAGAACACGACCTCAACCGGTGCTATTCGCTCGATCGCTTCGAGACGGGCGCCGAGCTTGACGAGTTCGGGATCGGCAATTGGACGTATAAGCAGTGACATCAAACGTAGGGTGGCGCTGAGCGAAAGCGAAGCCCACCGCCACACCTGAGATCGCCACGGTGGGCTTCGCATTCGCTCAGCACCACCCTACGCCACCTGGACCACCTCATGCTCCTCCTTCCCTGCCCATATTGCGGTCCGCGCGACCACAGCGAATTCCGCTACGGCGGCGATGCCACCAAGACGCGACCGGCGCTGGCCGAGACCGACGCCAGGCTCTGGCACGACCATGTCTTCCTGTTCGACAACCCGAAAGGGGTGCACAAGGAATACTGGCAGCATGTGCTGGGCTGCCGGCGCTGGATGGTGCTGGAGCGCAATACGGCGACGCAGGAAATCGCCGGCTCTCTTCCGGCGCGCGATGCGGGGAAAAGGCCATGAGCGGCGCATTTCACCGCCTTTCCCAGGGCGGACGCATCGATCGCGGCGCGCCACTCACGTTCACCTTCGACGGCGTGACGCTGCGCGGGTTCGCCGGCGACACTTTGGCCTCGGCGCTGCTGGCCAACGGCGTCTCGCTGGTGGGGCGAAGCTTCAAGTATCACCGCCCACGCGGCATCGTCACTGCGGGGGGCGAGGAGCCGAACGCCCTGTTCACGATCGGGACTGGCGGGCGGCGCGAGCCAAATAGTCCCGGCACCACGGTTGCGCTGAGCGAGGGGTTGGCGGCCACCTCGCAGAACAATTGGCCATCGCTCACCTACGACGTCATGCAACTGAACGGACTTGCGGCGCCGCTGCTGCCGGCCGGCTTCTACTATAAGACCTTCATGGGCCCCTTGAAGGGTTCGTGGATGTGGTACGAGCCGGCCATCCGGCGCGCCGCAGGCCTCGGCCGGGCGGGCCTAGAGCGCGATCCCGACCGCTACGACACCCGGCACGAGTTTGCCGAACTGCTCGTCATCGGCGCTGGACCGGCGGGCTTGGCCGCCGCCGTCGCCGCGGCACGAACGGGCGCCCGCGTGGTGCTGGCAGAGCAGGACATCGAACTTGGCGGCAGCCTGCTGAGCGATAGGGTTGCCTCGCCAGCTGCGGAGTGGCTGACAGCCACGGCGGATGAATTACTAAGTCTTGCCAACGTCCGCATACTGACACACACGACAGCCTTCGGGCTTTACGACGGCAACACGGTAGGCCTGATCCAACGCTGTGCCTCACAGGAACCCAATGCCGATGCAGGCGAGCCCCGCCAGACGCTGATCGTGCTCCGTGCCCGCCGCATCATCTTTGCGACCGGAGCGATCGAGCGGCCGCTGGTGTTCAACAACAACGACCGGCCAGGCGTAATGCTCGCCTCGGCCGTGCGCACCTATCTGAACCGCTATGGCGTTGCTCCGGCCGCCACGGCCGTGGTCGCCACCAACAACGATACGGCTTATCGCACGGCGTTCGATCTGGCCGCTGCCGGCGTTCGCGTCACGGTCGCGGAGCTGCGCCGCCATGTCGCCGATCCGATCAGCACGCGCTGCAAGGACCTCGGCATCGATCTGCTGGTTTCGACCAGCGTGGTCGGCGCTCACGGCAGCCTGCGTGTCACCGGCGCGCAGCTAGCCGAACACATCCCCGAACAGGGACGGCCGCGCGTCACGCTGGAAACTCGCGCCGCCGACGTCATTGCGATCTCGGGCGGCTGGTCGCCGGTGGTGCATTTGACCTCGCACCTCGGCGTCAAACCGGTCTATCGCGAGGCCATCGCCGCCTTCGTGCCGGGCGCATTTGCCCCCGGACAGGCCGGGGCAGGCGCCGTCATGGGCACCTTCGATCTAGCCGACGCCATTGCGGAAGGCTGGCGAGCAGGGGCACCATCAGACGCGCACGGATCGCTCGCCGCCCCCCAAATCACCGACGCGGTCGGCTTCGATATCCTGCCGGTCTGGGAGGTGGAGGGTATCGCCAAGGGCAAATCCTTCGTCGATTTCCAGAACGACGTGACCTCGCACGATGTCCACCTGGCCTATCGCGAGGGCTACCAGTCGGTTGAGCACATGAAACGCTACACCACGCTGGGGATGGGCACCGACCAGGGCAAGACCAGCAACATCAACGCCCTCGCCATCATGGCGGGCCTGCGCGACATCGGCATCCCCGACGCGGGAACGACCACATTTCGCCCTCCGTACACGCCGGTTGCGCTTGGAGCCCTGGCCGGCCGCAGCGTCGGGCCGCACTTCCGTCCGGTGCGCCGCT
>JAYUAJ010000108.1:0-12694 GCA_043741375.1 Hyphomicrobiaceae bacterium
AAGGCGAGCGGAGCGGCAGCGAGCTTCACAGAGAGCGGACGCGTCACCGCGTTCCCGATGGCGTAGAGCAGCGCGGCCACAAGCGCAAGCAATGCGGCCGGCCCGAACAGAGACGTGCCAGGACGAAGTATCGTCGCCACGCCCGCGAACCCCACGCCCACCGCGAGCCAGCGTTCAAGGCTGACCCGCTCGCCCAGGAACGGCCCCGCCAGCGCTGCCACAAACAGCGGCATGGTGAAATACAGCGCCACCGCCTCGGGCAGCGGCATGGCGACCGCAGCCAGATAGAAGAGCGTGCTCGCTGATCCGAGCAGCAGCCCCCGCAACGCCGCCAACGGCCAATGCTGCGTACGGATTGATCGTGCATTCCCGACGTACACGGCATAGAGCCCGACGCAAATGAGAGCTATGCCGCAGCGAATTGTCTGCACCTGATGGAACGGATAGGAGCCCGACATCCATTTCATAATGGTGTCATGCAGGGTCGAGATAAAGCTCGCTGCACCGATAGCGAGCGCGGCGCCGGTCCGGTGGTTAGGGCGGGCGGCGATTTCTCCGGCTGAAAGAGCAGCCATTCTAATAGCTTAACCCCCCAACCGCTCCCGCCAACACCTTAATCCCCGGCTCGATCTTTTCCGCCTCAATGCTCGAAAATCCCAGCCGGAAGCAGCTTTTCTTCGCCGACCTATCGGCAAAGAACGTGCTCCCCGCCTCAATCACCACACCGACCTTCAGCGCCGCCTTCGCCAGCGCGTCGCAGTCAAATCCATCCGGTCCGCGCAACCACACGCTTGACCCGCCGTGGCTCGGCATGCGCTGGAACATCGGCAAATGCCGCTCGGTCGCCTCGCCGATCACCTTCCAGCGCTCGGCATAGACGCGGCGTAGGCGGAGGATCATGGCGTCGTGGTGGCCGAGCTGGAGAAAGAGCGCGGCAGTGCGTTGGGCGTTGGTAGGGGGATGGCGCAACATGAGACGACGCAACGCGCGGGCCTCCTGGATCAACGCGGGCGGGCCGACCAGATAACCCAGGCGTAGGCCGGGGAAGATGGTTTTCGACAGGCTGCCGACATAAAGTACGCGGCCGTCGCGATCGAGCGATTTCAGCGCCGGCAAAGGCGCGCATACATAGTTGGTCTCGAACTCGTAGTCATCCTCGATGATTGCGATATCGTGCGTACTCGCCCTATCCAGCAACGCCATGCGTCGCGCTTCCGACATAGTGACGGTGGTCGGCGCCTGATGGCTGGGCGTGGTGTAGACGACATCGAGCGCGTTGAGGCGATCATCAACAATCAGACCAGCCTCATCGACCGGGAGCGGGGTGATGCTGCGGGTGGCGAGGGCGACACTGTTGCGCACGTCGGGATAACCCGGATTCTCGATGCCGACGCGAGTTTCCGGTCCGATGAGCAGCGCGGTGAGAAGATAGAGCGCATGCTGAGCACCGACCGTGATGAGGATTTCCTGGTCGCTCGCCATCACGCCGCGGCGCGGCAAAAGTCGCGTCCGGATTTGTTCGACCAGCATGGGATCATCTGCGGCGTGGTGATCCATGGTCCAGTCATCCAGCCAGCGGCGGCCAAGCGCCTGGCGTGCGCAATCGCGCCACTCGGCCATGGGAAAGAGGCCGAGATCGACTTGACCGTAAACGAACGGGTACGGATATTTCGCCCAGTCCGCAGGCTTTTCGAGATTGGCCTGGGCGGCGGGCCGTTTCGTCAGCCGTGCGGCCCAATCGATGGGGCGGGCGCTTGCGGTATCGGGCCGGGCGTGGGCAAGCCCGTTCCGGGTCGAGGTCGCCGGCAGGTCCACCATGGCGCGGTTGACATAGTAGCCTGAACGCTCCAGACCGGCGAGAAAGCCGTCATCCACAAGGCTTTGATAGGCCAGGGTCACGGTGTTGCGCGACACATTCAGGTCGCGCGCGAGAGCCCGGCTGGACGGCATGCGGTCGCCCGCCGGCAGCTGGCCGCCAACGATGGCAGTGACGATCTTCTCCCGTATCTGCGCCTGCAAACTGGTCGGCGCGGTGGGCTGAAGGTGGAAAAGAAGGTCGCGCATCGGAGATTGGTTCGCAAAAAGGGGCGGAAAATCGCGGAGAAACGGGCTGGCCTCACGTGCTCGCGAGGGGTGGCTCTTGATAAGGCCAAGCTGGACCGTAGCCTCACCGTGACCGTATGACAAGCGCGCCGCCGCGGCGCTTGCTTTCGCGCGCATGGCGGCATTTATATGCGCACAGATTTCACCGCTTCAGGAGCCCGCCCCATGGCCGCCGCCACGCAAAAAATTACCGCCAATTCGCTCGAAGAGCATTGGATGCCGTTCACGCAGAACAAGGAATTCAAGGCCAATCCGCGCCTGGTGGTGAAAAGCGAGGGCTGTTATCTCTGGGACCACAAGGGTGGCAAGGTGCTCGACGCCTCGTCCTCGCTGTTCAATGTGCCGTGCGGGCATGGCCGTTCTGAGATTTCCGAGGCTGTCTATAACCAATTGAAATTAAACGATTATACGGCACCGTTCCAGCTCGGGCATCCCGGCAGCTTTGCACTGGCGAAAGAGATCACGAAGCTGACGCCGAAGGGCATGGGGCATGTGTTCTTCGCCAATTCAGGGTCCGAGGCGATCGATACCGCCATAAAAATGGTGTATGCGTATCATGCGGCGCGCGGCGACCACAAGCGGCACCGTTTTGTGTCGCGCGAGCGCGCCTATCACGGCGTAAACATCGGCGGCGTATCGCTGTCGGGCATGGTGCGCAACCGCGAGACATTCCCGGGCGTGATGCCCTATGTGAACCTTATGCGGCACACGCACATTCCCGAGAATAAGTTTGCGCGCGGCCAAGGTGAGCACGGCGGCATGGAGCTGGCCAACGACCTGGAGCGGATCGCGCTGACCTATGGGCCGGGGACCATCGCGGCTTGCTTCGTGGAGCCGATCGCGGGTTCGACCGGCTGCCTCGTGCCCCCTAAGGGCTACCTTGAGCGGCTGCGCGAAATCTGCGACAAATATGGGATTTTGCTGGTGTTTGACGAGGTCATCACCGGTTTTGGCCGCACCGGCAAGGCGTTTGCCGCGCAGTCGTTCGGCGTCACGCCCGATCTGATGACAATCGCCAAGGCGGTCACCAACGGCGCGCAGCCGATGGGCGGCGTGATCGCCAAGGACGAGATCTACGATACGATCGTGGATAAGGCGCCAGAGGGGATGATCGAGTTCTTCCACGGCTACACTTATTCCGCACACCCCGCAGCCTGCGCGGCGGGCCTCGCCACCATGGCGATCTACGAGAAGGAAAAGCTGTTCGAGCGGGGCGTAAAGCTGTCGCCCTACCTAATGGATAAAGTCTGGGGACTGAGGGATATCAATCTGGTTACGGACATTCGCGGCTATGGCATGATGGCCGCCGTCGATGTGGCGCCGGGCAAGGTTCCGGGCGCGCGCGGAAACGAGTTGCAGAAGCGGCTGTTCTGGAACGGATGCCACATCAAGTGGACGGGCGACACCGCCATCATCGCCCCGCCGCTGGTGGCCGAGAAGGCGCATATCGACGAGATGATCGAGAAATTGCGCAAGACGATCGCGGAATTGAAGGACTGAAAATACGTATAAACACTTATGAAATTTGCGCGATTTCGGCAAAAGTTAATGCCCGGAATCGCCGGATTTTTGCCGTCCATGGTCCTGTTATAGTCGCATACAGTCTCGCTATTGTCGCCCTCGGCCCGCTCGCGCCGTGCATGGTTCTGCTTGAGCCGCGATGTGCCGTGGGGCGCCGCTGGCTCCATGGTTCGAAGCGAATCTGGCAGCCTGACAGAGCCAGATGTCGCACCGACTTTGGGTTGGGATCGGTGGCTGTTTACCCTGATCACGCTGCGGCAAGCAAACCGTCAGCCTGGCAAGGTCCGAGGGCAAGGCACTGGCCCTTGCCTCGGTCGCGCCTCCCGCCTAAGGGCTGACGCGGCCCGTCCATCGCTCCTGCCAAGGCATTCCCACCATGTCCAACTCACTTCCGTCCCACGCCCGCGCCGTCATCATCGGCGGCGGGGTCGCCGGCTGCTCGGTGGCCTATCACCTGGCCAAGCTGGGGTGGAAGGACATCGTGCTGCTCGAGCGCAAGCAGCTGACTTCGGGCACCACCTGGCACGCGGCGGGACTGCTCAGCCAGAGCCGCCCCTCGCCGGTGCTGCAAAGGCTTACGACGTACTCGACTGATCTCTACGAGCGGCTGGAGGCCGAGACCGGCGTGTCGACCGGCATCAAGCGCTCCGGTTCGCTGTTTGCGGCGATCTCAGACGAGCGGGCCGAGGAGGTGCGCAGGCTCGCGTCCTCGGTGCGCAACAATGGGCTGGAGGGCGAACTGCTGACGCCGTCCGAGGCCAAGAAGCTTTATCCCCTGCTGAACGTGGACGACGTCAAGCTCGGCTACTTCATCCCGCGCGATGGGCAGGCCGATCCCGCCAACGTCGCGCTCGCCATGGCCAAAGGCGCGCGGCAGCAGGGCGTGAAGATTTTCGAAAACGTGAAGGTCACCGGCATCACGAAATCGGGCGACCGGGTTACGGGTGTAACCACCGGGAGTGGCGCCATACAGTCCGATGTCGTCATAAATTGCGCAGGACTGTGGGCGCGCGAGGTTGGGCTATTGGCGGGGGCGTCCGTCCCGCTCCAGGCCTGCGAGCATTTTTACATCGTCACCGAGCCGATCGCCGGCCTCGACCGGTCGCTGCCGGTACTGCGCGTGCAGGAAGAGTGCGCCTATTACAAGGAGGACGCCGGAAAGATCCTGCTCGGCTGCTTCGAGCCGACCGCCAAACCTTGGGGCGTCTACGGCATACCCGACGATGACGGCTTTACGACGCTGCCGGAGGATTTTGACCACTTCGCGCCGATCATGGAAATGGCCATGAACCGCATGCCTGCGCTGCAGACGGCGGGCATCAAGCTGTTCTTCAATGGCCCGGAAAGCTTCACCCAGGACGACCGTTTCCATATTGGCGAGGCGCCGGAGTGTCGCGGCTTCTATGTGCTCGCCGGCTTCAATTCCGTAGGCATCGTAACGTCCGGCGGCGCGGGCATGGCATTGGCGCAATGGATCGAGGATGGCGAGCCGCCGTTCGATCTCACCGACATGGACGTGCGCCGCAACCAGCCGTTCCAGAACACCAAGAGCTATCTGGTATCGCGCGTCACCGAGACGCTCGGCCTTCTCTATGCAGATCATTGGCCGTACCGTCAATTCGCCTCGGCGCGTGGCATCCGGCAGTCGCCGTTGCATGAGCGCATGGAGAAACTCGGGGCCTGCTTCGGCGAGGCAGCCGGATGGGAGCGGCCGAATTGGTTTTTGCCCGAGGAAGCGCGTAAGCGTGGCGAGAAGGCGGAGTACAAATATTCCTGGGGCAAACAGAACTGGTTTCCCCACGCCCGTCACGAGCATATGGCGATCCGCACCGGGGTCGGCTTCTTCGACATGACCTCGTTTGGTAAGCTGCGCGTCGAGGGCCGCGATGCCGAAGCGGTGCTGCAGAAAGTTTGCGCCAACGACGTGGCGGTGCCGCCGGGCAAGATCGTCTATACGCAATGGCTCAATCGCAAGGGTGGTGTCGAAGCGGACGTGACGGTCACGCGGTTGTCAGAGACGGCTTTTCTCGTCGTCACGCCGAGCACGACCGTGCCACGCGATATCGCCTGGCTGAAGCGGCACATGCCAGGGGACGCCCACTGCGTGGTCACCGATGTAACGGCGATGGAATGCGTCATCCCGGTCATGGGGCCAAAGGCGCGCGAGCTGCTGACAAAAGTAACGCCTGCTGATTTGTCGAACGCGGCCTTTCCGTTCGGCACGATGCAGACGATCGAGCTCGGTTTCACGCAAGTGCGAGCACATCGCGTCACCTACGTCGGCGAGCTTGGCTGGGAAATTTATGCCAGCGCCGATATGGCGCGACACGTGTTCGATCGGATTTGGGAGGCGGGCGCTCCCATGGGCCTCAAGCCGTGTGGTCTGCATACGTTGGATTCCTGCCGCATCGAGAAGGCCTTCCGCCATCAGGGCCACGACATGTCGGACGAGGAGCATGTGCTGGAGGCCGGGCTCGGCTTCGCGGTGAAAGTGGACAAAGCGCGCGGGAAGTACGGAGATTTTGTCGGCCGCGAGGCGGTGGTCGCCAAGAAGGGAGCCGGTCTCGGCAAGCGGCTGGTGCAATTCAAGCTCAGCGATCCCGAAGCCATGCTCTACCACCACGAGCCGATCTGGCGCGATGGGAAACGGGCTGGCTACATTACGTCGGGCAGTTATGGGCACTTCCTTGGAGCAAGCATCGGCCTTGGCTATGTCAAGGGCGGGACCGGCGAGACAGGCGCGCAGCTGCTGAGTTCGAGCTACGAAATAGAGGTCGCGGGCAGGCGGATACCCGCCGCCGCGAGCCTGAAGCCCATGTACGATCCAGAAGGGCACCGGATCAAGATGTAGCCGCCCTCAGGCACGGGACTCACCAAGTTGGGTGAGTCGAGCCGCGCCTGGTTTGCATACCTGACAGTCGACAATGCCGATTGGCATTCGTGCCGTTCGATCGCATGCTTGCACAGCTGTCCCTGACAGTGCCGGTGACAATCCTCCCTAACTCGTCATCGGCTCATGGGCGCCGCAGACCGCCCGTGCGTGACGTATCAGCCCCAACTGATGCAAATCAACGCAACTCAAAGCCGGGCCCAGTGCCCGGCTTTTTCATTTCCCACTGCACACCGTGCGCTGTTACGGCGCCTACGGCAGCCGCTTTAGGCGATCCAGCAGCAGCGCATAGAAGCCTTTTGCGTCGACCTGACGCAGGTAGAGTGCGTTGCGTGGCCGATCGGTCACGCCCCACCAGTCGGCAACGGTGGCGCCCAGCGTAAGCGGGCTGGCAGTCTCGATCGTGACATTGATCTCGCGGCCCCGGTACAGCTCCGGCGCCAGCAACCAGGCGATGACGTTGGGATCGTGCAAAGGGGCGCCGGGCCAGCCGTACTTTTTGCGGTCGAACGCTTCCGAGAACGTCAGCATCTCGGCAACCGCCTGTCCCGTCCGGTTGCCCAAAGCGCGTATCTCGGCAATTCGTTCCGGTGTCGTCAGCACCTGGTGCGTGACATCGAGCGGGAGCATGGTGATGGGCACACCCGATCGCAGCACCACATCGGCTGCCTCGGGGTCGGCATAGATATTGAATTCGGCCGCTGGGGTGACATTGCCGGCCTCGAAATACCCCCCGCCCATCATGACGATGCGCTTCAAGCGCTTGGCGATATCCGGCGCCTTGACGAATGCCATGCCGACATTGGTGAGCGGGCCGAGCGTGCACAGAGTAACTGTCCCCGGTTCGTGGGCCATCGCGGTTTCGATCAGCCAATCCACACCGTGCTGCGTGCCAAGCGGCATTGCCGGCTCGGGCAGGTCGGGCCCATTCAGACCCGTCGGCCCGTGCACGTACTCGGCGGTGCGCGGGGCGCGCATCATCGGCCGCCGGCAGCCAGCATGGACAGGAACGTCAGGACGGCCGCCGAGCTCCAGCACCTTGCACGCGTTGGCTGAGGTGAAGGACAACGGCACGTTGCCCGCCACTGCAACGATGCCGAGCAGGTCCAACTCGTCGGGTGACGCCAGGGCGAGCAGGATGGCAACTGCATCGTCCTGTCCCGGATCAGTGTCGATAATGATTTTCTGACGCATTTGGCGGCTTTCATTCTATTCCTGCACGAGGCCTTATACGCCCGCGTTGCCGTTCTCAAGCTATTGCACCGGACATTCCCTTGCCCCTCTCCGAACTCATTGCCCTCGCGCTCGCCCTGGTCGCTGTCGGTTGCCTCTCGGGCTTTCTCGCCGGCTTGCTCGGCATCGGCGGCGGCATTGTCGTGGTGCCCGCGCTCTACTTCGTGCTCAACCTCACCGGCGTCGCGCCTGAGCTGCAGCCGCACATCGCCGTCGGCACATCGCTCGCCACCATCATCCCGACCTCGATCCTCTCGATGCGGACGCATTCGGCCAAGGGTTCGGTGGATTGGGACCTCGCCAGCCGCTGGGCCATCTGGATCGCGCTCGGCGTGCTGGGCGGCATCGCCATTGCGGCGTCGGTGAAGGGCGCGGTGCTCACTGGCGTTTTCGGCGTAGTCGCGGCCATTGTCGCGGTGCAACTGGCGCTAACCCCGGAGGGCGCGCATCTTTCCGCGCAACTCCCCGGCGCGCCGCTGTTCCAGCTGCTGGGCGCGGGCATCGGCGGTTTCTCGACGTTGATGGGCATCGGCGGCGGCACGCTGTCGGTGCCAGTGCTCAGCCTGTGCAACTATCCAACCCGGCGCGCCATCGGCACGGCCTCGGTCCTCGGCTGCGTCATCGCCGTGCCGGGAACGCTCGGTTTCATCTGGGATGGCTGGGGTCGCGCGGGTCTCCCACCCTGGTCGCTGGGCTATGTCTGGTTGATCGGCTTTGGCTGCATCGCAACCTCCAGCATCTTCTTTGCGCCCATCGGCGCGCGTGCAGCCCACACCGTCAACGTGTTCTGGCTGCGCAAACTGTTCGCGCTGTTCCTGGCGCTGACGGCGATCAAGATGCTCTACGCGGTTCTTTGAGCGCTTGCCGCCGCCCGTTCGCGCGCCTAAAGATTGGGCCAGCCACTCCAACCCGCGTTCACCCCAAGGACGATCCCCATGAAATTGCTGCGCTATGGTCCCGCCGGCCACGAGAAACCCGGCCTGCTCGACGCCAAGGGCGGCATTCGTGACCTTTCGAGCGTGGTGGGCGATGTTTCTGGCGCGCATCTGGCGCCGTCAGCACTGGAAAAGCTGCGCAAGCTCGATCCGATGAGTTTGCCGCTGGTGTCCGGCTCACCGCGCCTTGGCGCCTGCGTCGGCGGGGTCGGCAAATTCATCTGTATCGGCCTCAATTATTCCGACCACGCGGCCGAGACCGGGGCCAAAGTGCCGCCCGAGCCGATCATTTTCATGAAGGCGACCAGCGCGATCTGCGGGCCGAACGATGACACCGAAATTCCGCGCGGGTCCGAGGCGACCGATTGGGAAGTCGAACTGGGCGTCGTCATCGGCAGCACGGCCAAATATGTGTCCGAGGCCGACGCGATGAAGCATGTCGCGGGCTACTGCCTGATCAACGATCTCTCCGAGCGCGATTTCCAGACCAAGCGCCAGGGCCAGTGGACCAAGGGCAAAAGTTGCGACACTTTTGGGCCGATCGGGCCATGGCTGGTGACGGCCGACGAGGTCGCCGATCCGCAAAACCTCAAGATGTGGTGCGATGTCGACGGCAAGCGCTATCAGAACGGGTCCACCAAGACGATGGTCTACGGCGTGCGCCATCTGGTGAGCTATCTGTCGCAATTCATGTCCTTGCAGCCGGGCGACATCATCTCCACCGGCACCCCGCCGGGCGTGGGCCTAGGCGTGAAGCCGACGCCGGTCTATCTGCGCGCCGGCCAGCGGGTGCGCTTGGGCATCGACGGCCTCGGCGAGCAGGATCATCTGATGGTGCAGGGGTAGGGGTTAGCTCCGTAAAGGGACGGAGCAAGCACCCGCCCCTCTCCCCGACCCACTCCCCGTGAAGGGAGAGGGGACCCGTCCGCGAACGTAACAGAGAGACCCATGCCAGCCTCAGCCCTCATGAACGTAATGGTCGGCGCCGCTCGCAAAGCGGGCCGCAGCCTCGCGCGCGATTTCGGCGAGGTGGAGCAGCTGCAGGTGTCCCTGAAGGGGCCCGGCAACTTCGTTTCGGCCGCCGACCACAAGGCGGAACAAATCATCTATGACGAGCTCGCCAAGGCGCGCGAGGGCTACGGCTTCCTCATGGAGGAGCGCGGCGCCATCGAAGGGGCGGACAAGACCCACCGCTGGATCGTCGATCCGCTGGATGGCACCACCAACTTCCTGCACGGCATCCCGATCTTCAACATTTCCATCGGGCTGGAGCGCGAGGGCCAGATCGTGGCCGGCGTAGTCTACAATCCGGCCATGAACGAGCTGTACACGGCGGAAAAGGGCAAGGGCGCATTCGTGAACGACCGCCGCCTGCGGGTTTCTGGACGCAAGAACCTCATTGATTGCGTCATCAGCACCGGCACGCCAACCATGACCGCCCCGATCCACGACAAGTTCCTGGGCGAAGTGCGCACGGTGATGAACAAGGTCGCCAGCTTCAGGCGCCTCGGCTCGGCCGCGCTGGATCTCTGCTGGGTGGCGTCCGGCCGCTTCGACGGTTTCTGGGAGCGCAATCTGCACGCTTGGGACATGGCGGCCGGCCTGCTCATGGTGCGCGAGGCGGGCGGCTACGTCACCGACATCAACGGCGGCACGGATATGTTCGGCACCCATAGCATCGTGGCGGCCAACGCCAACATGCACAAGCCGCTGCTGGAGCTGGTGTCGGGGTAGGCCCTTCGAGGCTGCGTGACGAAACCAAAGCACGCCAGTTGCCTCATCCGCAAAAATGCCGCTATGGCTAGGCAGGGCTGGGGTAGAGGGCTTGCGCCTTATGCTGGCGCCGAGGGCAACGGTGGGAGTGATAGGGCGCAATGGCTAAGCGTGAGGCAGCAGCCGCCAGCAGCCAGCACTATACGACGGCATTTACCCGACCGCAGTTTCCGCTCGTCTTCATGCTGCTGTTCCTGATCCTGATCGGGTTCGTTGTGGCCATTCTGCTGCTGCCGATCGAGACCGCTTTCAAGAGCAATCCGTTCCTGAATTCCGTCATTATCGCGACGCTCGTCATCGGCATCATCAACGCCTTCCGGCAGGTGCTGCAGCTCTATCCGGAAATCCGCTACGTCAATTCCTTGCGCATAGCCGATCCAGGCTTGGCCGTCGCGCGCCAGCCGGTGTTGCTGGCGCCCATGGCCAACATGCTGCGCGACCGGCGCGGGGTGCTCTCCCTCACGCCTAGCTCCATGCGCTCGATCATCGATAGCGTGGGCTCGCGGCTGGATGAGCGGCGCGACACCTCGCGCTATCTGGTCAATCTGCTGATCTTTCTCGGCCTGCTCGGCACATTTTTCGGCCTGCTGGAAACGCTGCAGTCGGTCGGCAAGGTCATTGGCGCGCTCGACATCAATTCCACCGATAGCTTGAACGTATTTCAGGAGCTGAAGAATGGCCTGCAAGCGCCGCTGGTCGGCATGGCGACGGCGTTTTCGGCTTCGCTGTTCGGCCTGTCCGGTTCGCTGATGCTGGGATTTCTCGAACTGCAGACCTCCAAGGCGCAGAACCGGTTTTACAATGAGTTCGAGGAATGGCTCTCCGGCATCACCGAACTGACGCCCGGGGTGACCGCCAATGCGCCGACGCCGCAACTGGTGGATGCGCTGGGCGACATCCGCCGCTCGCTGGGCGTGATTGATCAGCGCGTGGCCGCCGTGCCGACGGGGGCGGGGCAGGCCGAGGCGGTGCGCGAACTGGCGGACGGCATCGAAAAGCTGGTGAAGCAGATGCGCGCCGAGCAGACCGTGGTGCGCCAATGGGTGGATGAGCAGGCCCAGCAGCAGCACGACCTGGTCGAGGTGCTGCGCGAACTCTCCGCCCGCTCACTGCCGAGGAATTAGCCCATGGCCTACGCCCGCGGCCGGCGCGCCGGACATGCCGACAATTTCTGGCCAGGCTATGTGGACATCCTGTCCACACTGTTGCTGACCACCATCTTCCTCATGTCACTGTTCATGGTAGCGCAGTTCTTCGTCAGCCAGCAATCGAGCGGCAAGGACGTGGCGCTGAAGAAGCTGTCGCGGCAATTGGCCGAACTCACCGATCTCTTGTCTCTGGAAAAGGGCAAGGAGCGCCAGGTTACGGACGAACTGTCGTCCGTGCAGGCCTCGCTCTCGGCGTCGGGCAGCGAGGCCAAGCGATTGCAGGGCCTGATCGCCCTGGAGGGCGACAAGACGGGCGCGGCCGAGACCAAGGCGACGCAGCTGAAGACCGATCTCGACAAACAGATCACGCTCAGTTCCGAGGCGCAGGCGACCGTGGACCTGCTTAATCAGCAGCTGTTGGCCCTGCGGCGACAGATGGCGGCGCTGGAATCCGCGCTGACGGCTTCCGAAAGCAAGGACAAGGAAAGCCAGACCAAGATCGCCGATCTGGGCGAACGGCTGAACGTGGCGCTGGCCAAGAAAGTGCAGGAGCTGGCGGCCTACCGCTCGGAATTCTTCGGCAAGCTGAACACGCTGCTCAAGGGCCGCAAGGACGTGCAGGTGGTCGGCGACCGCTTCGTGTTCCAGGCCGAAGTGCTTTTTCCGTCCGGCTCCGATCAGATGAATAGCGACGGTCTGGTCGCGCTGGACACGCTCGGCAATGCGCTCTTAGAGCTGCAAGGCCAGATCCCATCTGAGATAAACTGGGTGCTGCGCGTCGATGGCCACACCGACGTGCGCCCCATCAGCGGCAAATTCCCCGGCAACTGGGAGCTCTCCAGCGCCCGCGCCATCGCGGTGGTGAAATTCCTGATCTCGCGCGGCGTGCCCGCGGACCGCCTGGTCGCGGCCGGCTTCGGCGAGTTCCAACCGCTCGATCCGGCCAAGAGTCAGGAAGCCTACGACAAGAACCGGCGCATCGAGTTGAAGCTGACCGAGCGGTGAGATAGAGAACGGGGTCAGACCCCATCGCCGCCAAGGCCCAAAGGCCTCCCCAACAAATCCTTACTCGGATCGCTCAAATTTGAGTC
>JAYUAJ010000109.1:0-5494 GCA_043741375.1 Hyphomicrobiaceae bacterium
GCTTTCACTATGGCGAGCCGATGTCGGTTGGCGACGTCGGCCGTCTGCTCAAGCTGATCCGCAAAGCTGACCGTCGCATGCGCCGCCGTGGCCTGGTGCACGGTGCGGAAAAGAAGCGTCCGCTGGAGACGACGGTAGCGCCCGAGACTGCCGTTGCCGCGGCAGCCGCCGCGACTCGTGGCAGTCCGCCAACCGGATCTCAGCCGCCGCTGCCCCAACCCGCCGCCGGTGTGCCGCTGGCCGCAGCCCGGCCAGAATCGCCGAAGCCAGAATCGCCGAAGGTGGTGCCGCTGGCACGTCCGGCAGCCCCCGGTGGGCTGTGGCCGCAAGCGCCGCGCGGCCAACCGCAACCGCTCCCCCCGACGCCGGTTGGAGGCCCACAGCCGTCGTATCCGCACCCGATGCAGGCACCGGCTGCGCAATTCCAAGCGTCTCGCCAACAAGGCCCCACCGCCGTTCCAAACACGCCACCGACGCCCCGCCTGCCATCCATGATCGACCGCCTGTTGAGCGCGCAAACCGAAGCCCGCGCCGTAGATCCGGTCGTGGCGGTGCCTGCGTCGCCGTCGGCGATCGATCGTGTCCCCGGTGGTCAAACCACTGCACCTGTGTTTTCGGCGGCGGTTCCGTTCGCAGCCGCGCCGGCGTCACCAGTCGAGCCGGAACCGGCTGCGACTGCGGTGTCCCAACGTGCGCCGCGACGGCCGTTGCGCCGCGCCAACCTCGATGCGTTGCCGCCGGGGATTGCCGCGCGGCTCGCCAAGCTCTCGGGCAAAGCTGTGGCGACTGCGCCCGTCGCGACGGATGCCGCCCCGGTTCATCTGGCAGCCGCCGAGCCGGACAAAACGGCTGCCGAGTGAACGCGCCCGGCATTGCCTTCAGGCCAAGATGGGTGCCAAGATTGGGGGCCAAGATTGTGCGACCTGAACCATAGCCTCAAACCGTCGGACCGCCCTCGATCCCGAAGCGGTCCTTGATACGTCTGAAGATGCGGTCACGCACGGTCCGGTAGGCGTCGAGGATTTGCTCCCGCGAGCCTTGCCCCTGCATGATCGACGCATCGAACGTCGGCCAGTACTCGACGTCGACGGCCATGGTGCGCGTCCATTCCAGCGCCTGGTGATGGGCTTCCGGCGACAGTGTGACGATCAGGTCGAACGACGTATCATCGAGGTCGGCGAGCCTGACCGGTGCGTGGTTCCTGACGTCGATACCGATTTCGTCCATGACGGCTGCGACGAAGGGGTCCGGCTCACCGGCGCGGACACCGGCCGACTGCACATAGACGCGGCGTCCGGCCAGATGGTTGAGGATGGCTGCCGCCATCGGCGAACGCACGGCATTGAGCGTGCAGGCAAACAGCACCGCGCCCGGCAGTTCGCGCGAGACCGCGCTTTTGCCCGGTGCCTCTGCCGCCGCCATGTCGCTCAGCCCTTCCAATGCAGCGCACAGATCAGCGTGAAGAGCCGCCGCGCCGTCGTGTGATCGAGGGTGATCTTGCCGGCCAGGCGCTCCGCCAGCAGGCGGCTGCCCTCGTCGTGCAACGAACGACGGCCCATATCGATGGCCTGGATGCGCGACGGCGGCGCCGTGCGGATCGCCTGATAGTAGGTGTCACAGACCAGGAAATAATCCTTGATCGTCCGCCGCAAGGTCGACAGCGATAGCAATACGGTGAAGGTGGCCGGTGTCCCCTGCGTGCCGACCGTGAACAGCAGCCGGTCCTCGACGATGGACAGGATCAGCGTGAAAGGACCGTCGTCGCGGCCATCGAGCGCGAAATGGTTGGCGTCCAGGATGTCGTAGATCGCGACCTCGCGCTCATGCGCCACGTTCGGATTGGCCTGGCTGATCGATTTTTCATCGAGCGTTATGGCGACGAGACGCTGGCGCGGGGCAGCGCTCGCGTCCGGGACACCGCAACCAGCCGACTCCGCCACACCCTCGCTCGCATCCAGTTGCTTCATGCTCAACCCTTTTCGTCGCCGAACCGGATGGCCACCGACCGGCGGTGCGCTTCGAGGCCTTCGGCACGCGCCAGCGTCATTGCCGCCGGCCCGAGCTTGGCGAGCGCCGCCCGGTCGAGCTTGAGGATCGATGTGCGCTTCATGAAATCCAGCACGCCGAGGCCGGACGAGAATTTGGCGCTGCGCGCGGTCGGCAGCACGTGGTTCGAGCCGCCGACGTAGTCGCCGATCACTTCAGGCGTGTGGCTGCCGAGGAAAATCGCACCGGCGTTCCGGATGCGCATGGCCAGCGCCTCCGCATCCCCGGTGGCGATCTCGACATGCTCGGCGGCCAGCCGGTCGGCCAGTGCCGGGGCCTCGTCGAGCGACCGCAACAGGATGATCGCACCGAGCTTGGCCCAGCTTTCCCGCGCGATCGCCTGTCGCGGCAAAGTTGCCAGCTGGCGCTCGACGGCACCCTCGACCGCGTCCGCGATCCCCGCATCGTCGGTCATCAGGATCGATTGGGCGGCGGTATCGTGCTCGGCCTGGGCCAGGAGATCCGCCGCCAGCCATTCGGGATCATTGTCCCGGTCGGCGATGACCAGGACTTCCGAGGGACCTGCAATAGAATCGATGCCGACCGTGCCGAAGACCTGCCGTTTCGCTGCCGCCACGTAGGCATTGCCGGGACCGACGATCTTGACCACCGGCTTGATGCTTTCGGTGCCATAGGCCAGCGCCGCCACCGCCTGCGCACCGCCGATGCGATAAATCTCGGTCAGTCCGGCGAGATGCGCCGCCACCAGCACCAGCGGATTGAGGCGGCCCTCCGGCGACGGCACCACCATGACGACGCGCGGCACGCCGGCGACCTTCGCTGGCACCGCATTCATGAGCACGGAACTCGGATAGGACGCGGTGCCGCCCGGCACGTAGAGGCCGACCGACTCGACCGCCGTCCAGCGGTGGCCGAGTTCCGTGCCTGTGGCATCGCGATAACGGTCGTCGGCCGGCCGTTGCCTTTGATGATGCGAGGCGATGCGGTCGCGGGCGAACTCCAGGGCAGACAGCGTCTCCCGACCGACACCTGCCACGGCGGCCTTGATCTCGTTGCTGCCGATACGCAGGCCGCGGGCGTCGATCTCGAGGCGGTCGAAGCGCCGTGTCAGCTCGATGACCGCTGTGTCGCCACGCTGCCGCACATCGGCGATGATGCCACGCACCGTGTGATCGACGTCTTCGGAGACCTCGCGCTTGAGGCCGAGCAGGGCTTCGAAGGCCTGCTCGAAGCCGGGATCGCCGGTATTCAGTTTCACGGCCATGTTTTCTGTGCAACCGCGAGGATCGCCACTCCCTGTTCAAGACGTCCCGTCGCAATGGCACCGTCCGGCACGTCCGCTTCGGCCCGCGGCCTCAGTCGTCCGAGTGTTTGGGCCGGCGGCGCGTCCGCCACTGCAGTCCAAGATCGCGCAACTCGGCTTCGATGCATTCGACCTCGAGTTGCACGACCCCATTCCCGGCGAAAGTCAGCGTCACAGTTCCGGCGGGATCGTCGGCCCCCTTGGCCTCGAATTGCACGGCCAGCAACGCCAGCACATCGGCCTTGCGGTTCAGGTCCAGCCCGGACGTGCGGGCCTTGAGGACATGCTCGAACCGCACCGCCGACTGCCGACGCTGGAACTCCATTTTGCCCGTCCGCAGCGCGCGCGACCAGTTGAATCGATTCATCACGGCGGCAAACCGTTTCTCGCCCGGCAAATAAGCCATTTCGCCGACTTTGAGCACGGCGTCCTGCGCATGGGCCGAGAGGACAGCCAGATCCTCGGCGTCGAAGGCGATGAGCTTGAGCTTGTCCATGAAAGTCGCCGGCACCCCGTCCGCGCCGCCACCGCTGACCGGGTGGGCGTTGTTCCGTGTGATAGCGGCCAGCTACCGGCAGCGCAACGGCGGCGGACGCCCAAAGTCAGGGAAGCCAAGTCCGGGCCGCGAAGTCCGGGCCGCAAAGTCAGAGCCGCGATGTGATGGCCGATCTGGGCGCTTTTGCGGCCAGCCAGACTCCAGCGAGGATCAGCGCGAAACCGATGTAATGGAAGGGCAGTATTTTCTCACCAAGAAAGAAACTGGCCAGTGCCGCGCTGAACAGCGCAATGAGATGCAACATGGCGCCGGCCCTGATGGCGCCGATCAACTCGACGCCGCGATTCCACGCGACATTGGCGACGAGGCTCGGAAAGATTGCTGCATAAGCAAGCATCGCGGCTGTCGGCAGGTCCGGCTTTAGCTCGGCGCCGGAAAGGTATTCGTTGACCGCGAAGGGCAGCGTCACCAGCGACGACACCAGGGCGAAGATGAACATGTAGGACAGCCAATGGATGGCCGGCCGCAGCCGCAGGCACGCGGAATAGACGCCGAACACGGCCATGTTGAAGACGATGACGAGGTCGCCCCAGTTGAACCCGAAATCGGCCAGAACGGCCAGATCGCCCCTTGCAATGATCGCAAGCACGCCGGCGAGGGAGATTGTCACGCCCAGCGCCTGAACCGGGCGCAGCCGGTCGCGAAAGAGCAGGGCGCCCGATAGCGCGATCAGTACGGGCGACAGCGAGTTCAACACCGAGGCATTGACCGCGGTCGTATATTGCACGCCGACATATTGCAGCGCACTGAATACGCCACCGCCGATCGAGGCAAGTAGGACCAAAGCCATCCGGTGTGCTCGGATCAGTGGCCAGTCACGGCGCAAATGCCGCCACGCGAAGGGCAACAACAGCAGCGCCGGGATCACCCACCGCACCGTTGAAATGGCGAGCGGGGGCACATGGCCGGCACTGGCGCGGCCGGCGACGTGGTTGCCAGCCCAGCAGAGCGCCGTCAGCGTCAACAGTGCATAGGGGGCGAGCCCCGTCCGGATCGGTGAAGGACCAGCCACACTCAACCCCGACGCGTTGTCATTCCAGGGCTTGTCCCTGGAACCCATGTTTCAGCGACCTCAAGCACGCAAGGCGTGCTCGGCGATGTCAACGTCCACCACCCTATTCCGGACTCGCGGATGGATGGGTTCCGGGGACAAGCCCCATTCGCGCTAAGATAGTTCTTTACAGCTGGAATCAAATCAGATTCTAGCATTGCGATGGCACACGCAGAGCTGACTGAAGCAGGTTGGGAGGGCACTGTCGAGCAACTCGGCGGTGCCGAATTGCTGGAAGCGGAAGCCCGCGAGACCAGGGCGTTCCTGCGGCCGCGCGAGATCGAGTGCGCCGTCGATCTGCTGCGCCTGTCGTTGGCATATTGCCTCGGAAAATGGGGCTTACGGCTCACGGCGGCGTGGGGCGAGGGCATTGGCCTTGCAAGCGTCTCGAACGTGGCGCTGCTCGGGCGATTGCGCAACATGGTGCCATGGCTGGAGCGGATCGCGGCGCGTCTGCTGGCACGGCAAGGGATCACAACATCGGCAGACGGATCCATCGCGGGAACGGCGGCCGCCAAGGGCCGGACGATCCGCATTCTCGATGCCACCAACGTGGTCAAGGCCGGCAAGGCGGCGC
>JAYUAJ010000110.1:0-5493 GCA_043741375.1 Hyphomicrobiaceae bacterium
CCTGACAGCATGCCAGTCTTGTTGTCGATACCGGTGATCGGCCAAATCACGCCCTTTGCCAGCAGCGGCGCCTCGATATCTCCCCATTGCAACTGAGCCGCCGTGGCCTTGCCGTTCTCGAACGTCACCTTCGGTGTCAGCGAAACTTTGAACACATACTTTTCAGCACCGGCGCCGCGCTCGATTTCGCACGTCACGGTCGTCGGGTCGAACGCCGCCTCGTATTTGGGTTGAGTCATCGCCGATACCAGCACGGCGCGCTTCAGGTTGAGATCGGACTGACAGTGCACGGTCTCCCAGGGCCAGCTGACATGTCCCTTTTCCAGCAGCTTGTCGAGCGCCGCCTTGGGCAGCGTCTGCACCACATGGCAGCCAATGTCGGCACCGGCGGCTGTCTTGCTGCGTAGGGCCGAGCAGATGTCGATCTTGCAGGCCTTGCGGCCCTCCTTTTCCTTGGCCAGCAGCTCGTCCAGCGCCTTGTCGCCAGTCGAGGCCGGAGCTACGTCCCCGGCCAGCGCTGCTCCAACTGGCGCGGCTAAGACCGCTGCAAGCAACCCAACGCTGAGCGTCATCAAGGCGTTATGCATTACGTCCCCCGAATGGTCGTTGTGAGAGGTGAGATTACTGTTCGTGATGTGCCGCCGAATTGCGGCTATTTCGTAAGCCGGTCCAACTCTTTGACGATGGCCGCGCCCATCTCTGGCGTGCCGACTTTGCGGCGGTTGTCTTGCATGATGTCGCCGGTTCTGAGGCCCTGCTCGAGCACGCCCGTGACAGCCTTTTCGATCAAGTCCGCGGCCTCGCCCATGTCGAAGGAATAGCGCAGCGCCATGGCCAGCGACGTGATCATGGCGATGGGGTTGGCCAGACCTTTGCCGGCGATATCGGGGGCCGAACCGTGCACCGGCTCGTAGAGCGCCTTGCGGCGGCCTTTGGAATCGGGGGCGCCGAGCGAGGCCGACGGCAGCATGCCGATCGATCCCGTCAGCATGGCAGCCTCGTCCGACAGCATGTCGCCGAACAGGTTGTCGGTGACGATGACGTCGAATTGTTTGGGCGCACGCACCAATTGCATCGCGCAGGCGTCAGCCAGGATGTGCTCAAGCTTGACGTCCTGGTAGTCCTTGGCGTGAACCTCTGTCACAACCTGGTTCCAAAGCACTCCGGACCGCATCACGTTGCGCTTCTCGGCCGAATGCACCTTGTTGCCGCGCTTGCGCGCCAGATCGAACGCCACCCGGGCGATGCGATCAATCTCGTGCGTCGTGTAGACCTGCGTATCGACCGCGCGCTTTTCGCCGTTCTCCAGGGTCACGATCTCCTTGGGCTCGCCGAAATACACCCCGCCCGTTAGCTCGCGCACGATGAGGATGTCGAGACCCTCCACCAACTCCGGCTTGAGGGAGGAGGCATCGGAGAGCGCCTTGTAGCAAATGGCAGGCCTGAGATTGGCAAACAGCCCGAGGTCCTTGCGCAGCCGCAACAGGCCGGCCTCTGGCCGCACCTCGTAAGGCACCTTATCCCACTTCGGCCCGCCCACCGCACCGAACAGCACCGCGTCGGCCTTCGTGGCTTTTGCCATGGCCCCTTCCGACACCGCCACCTTGTGCTTGTCGTAGGCCGACCCGCCGACTAGATCCTCTTCGATCTGGAACGTCGCCTTTTTCTGCTTGTTCAGCCACCCGAGCACGGTTCTTGCTTCGGCCATGACTTCAGGACCGATACCGTCGCCGGGGAGCATGAGAATGTCGAAGGATGCCATAATGGAGGTCCGTGCCTTTGCGGGGATGTCGGGGACACGGTTAAGGTGCGGCGCACGGCCTGACAAGCGCGGCGTTGTGCTGCTCACGCTGCTGTCGGGGCTGTGCTGGCCAGCGTTAGCGCGGGCCGAGCCGCCCGAGTTGCAGCTCCCCGTCGCCTGCACGCCCGGAAAAGACTGCTTCGTGCAGAACTATCCCGACGACGATACCGCCCCCGGATCGGTGCGCGACTTTGCCTGCACTTCGGCGACCTACGACGGACACGACGGAACCGACATCCGGGTGTTGTCAGTCGAGGCCGCAAAAGGCGTCAAGGTGCTCGCCGCCGCTGCGGGCACGGTACGCGGCGCGCGCGATGGCGTTCCGGACCATTTGATGCGCACCGCCGCCGACAAGGCTGCGGTCAACGGCCGCGAGTGCGGCAACGGCGTTGCTATCGTCCATGCCGACGGCTGGGAAACCCAATATTGCCACATGCGCCGGGGCAGCGTTCGCGTTCGCCCAGGGCAGACCGTCAAGGCCGGCGATCCACTTGGCGAGGTCGGCCAGTCCGGCGAAACCCAATTTGCCCACGTCCACCTGACCGTGCGCCACAACGGAAAACCGATCGATCCGTTCACTGGCAAAGCGCTTGGCGACGCGCCGTCTGGCACTGCTGGCGGGACCGCTCCGTTTTCGGCGGCTGCAAACGGGGGAACCACGCCCAGCTGCCTCACAGACGCCACCAACGCCACGGCTGGCTCGCTGTGGCCGGCGCCAGTGGCCTCGCTCCTCGGTGCCCCCGCGACCGTTGTGCTAGAGGCCGGGTTCGTCACCCAAATGCCGCTCGATTACGAACTTGAGCAAGGGCACGCAAGGCTTACGGCACCCACTGCCGCTGCCCCCGAGTTCATCTTCTTTGCTCGCATCATGCATCTGCGTGCCGGTGACCGGGTGCACTTCGGGGTCGAGTTGCCCGAAGGCCAAGCCCTCGACGAGACCGCAGAGCCGATGGCGGGCAACTCTGCGGTCAAGGTCCTCGGGGCGGGCCGGAAGCGTTCCGGTCCCGCGTGGCCGGCCGGCAGCTATCTCGGCCATGTCGAGGTGCTTCGAAACGGCCACGTTATCGCTCATGCCGCCCAGGACCTGGAATTGCCGGAGAACGATTGAGTGGTTGAGCCAAGTGGCAACGATCTATCATGTCATTGCGCAAATACGGCAACGCCGCCATCTATTACGCTTGGCTGCACTGGCAGCAGCCGCAGGGCGTCACGCGCGACGCCGCCGACCGCGTGTTCGACCGCGCCATGCATGACATGGCCGTCGATGCCGTCACCCGCAACCTGATCTGGGCTGGGGTGCGCGTGTTCGGGGACGGCTATTGGGATGAGGACGCCAAGTCTAAGGCTGCTGGTGACAAGCGCGTGCTACAGCGGCTTCCCGACCAGCCGACTATCACCGGGGAGGTCTGGCGCCAGCGGCCGGTCGTGTTTGTGTGATCCGCGCAGGACCTCGGGCACACCCGAAGAGAGTAAAATCACCGTTCGAACCACATGGTCGCACTAAGTTAAGGTTTGGCTGGCAACGTCAGGGGCAAGCATGGGTCTGAAGATTGTTCTGGTTGCAGCCTGCGCCCTGGTAGACGTCGATGGACGTGTGTTGCTCGCGCGCCGCCCCCCGGGACGGTCGATGGCCGGGTTGTGGGAGTTCCCCGGCGGCAAGGTGGAGGAGGGCGAACGGCCGGAACAGGCGCTGATCCGCGAAATGAGCGAAGAGCTTGGGATCACGATAGCCGAAGCCTGTCTCGCCCCATTGACCTTTGCGAGCCACACCTACGAGACGTTTCACCTGCTGATGCCGCTCTATGTGTGTCGGCGCTGGCAAGGGATCGCAACTGCTCTGGAGGGCCAGGAATTGGCCTGGGTACGGCCGAACCGCATGGGGGACTATCCCATGCCTCCGGCCGACGTGCCCCTGACGGCGATGCTGCGGGACCTCTTGTAGGCTTCCCGCGAGATAGGATGGCGCGCGGAGCTTTGATTGATGAACGTTGACAAAAAACCTGGCTTGGTTGCCTTTTTCAGAGGCTTCGAGCGCAACGAGGTCGCCGCAACCTCGATTGAATACGCCCTGATTGGCGTCGTCATGGCCATCATGCTGGTGGCGGCCGTTCCGCCGGTTCGCGATGAACTCGCGGGCATTTTTACCTATCTCACGGCTGCGCTGCAAACGGCAACGGGCTAGATCCTTTCAAGGCTCTGAGTCTCTGTTTGGTCGCGCTTCATTTCGGAAGACCGCATCACACGTTTCCGGCAGCGCTCTAGTTTTTGTCGCCTAGCGCTTTTGCCAAACTAGACCGGGCCGATCCAGGGCGCAGCGGCTGCTGCTGGCTGGCATGCGGCGCCCATCCGGTCAGCGTGATGATTTCGAACGTCGCGGGTATGCGCCCGATTGCGCCAAAGGTGCGCTCGTAGTAATTTGACGATGCAGCTAACGTACTGCGCCGCAACGGTATTCTACGCCTGTCGCTAAGCACGTTACTTGCCCCCATGGCTTTGAGTTCCTGCATCAGCGCCAGTGGGGACGGATACGTCACACGCAACAGTTCAGCATCGGCGACCGGCAGGGCGAACCCGGCCCGCTGCATGAGCTGGCCCAGATCGCGCACGTCGGCGAATGGAGCGACCCGCGGGCTGAGGCCACCGGTGGTCTCAATTTCGGCAGCGGCAAACGAGGCGCGCAGTTCTTCCAAAGTCCGCCCGCCAAGCATCGCGGCCAGGAACAGCCCATCCGGTTTCAACGCCTGCCGGATCTGCAACAGCGCTCCCGGCAGATCGCTGGCGAACTGCAAGTTCAGCGCAGAAACAATGACATCGAACGATTGCGGCGCGAACGGCAACGCTTCCTGATCGCAGACGATGGCCGCGCCGTCGGCGTCGCCGCTCAGCTCTAGAACCGGCGCGGCTCGCAGCATGCGTCCGACCTTGCCGGTCTCCAGCGCCGCCACAGACATGGCGCCGCCATGCGCGCCAAGGTCCAGCCCCAACTCGAAGTGGCGCTGCATGATGGTCAGCCGATCCGCCAAATCCGCAGCCACGTGTTCGAGCAGAAACGCGTGCTTGCCCATCGCTGCTGCTGCGCGCACTCTGCGCGAACGCAACAACCTGCGATCGAATATCTGGCCGGGTCCGCTCATCGGCTAGGCGATGTCCTGTCTATGCGTCATCACATGGTTGGCTACCATGCAACCGGTATCGACCACAGCCTTCCGGTTTAGAATGTTCCGATCCCGCACCGTAGACTGGCAGCACTACGCTCGAAGGGCGATTGCGATCGTGCGCCCCCCGGTTGAAGCAGTGGCCCGGCGCTGCGCCGATTTCCTCGTCCCGCCGGCCTGTGTCGCCTGCCGCCAGCCGCTGGCCTCCCACAACGCCCTCTGTCCCGATTGCTGGCTCCAGGTGGATTTCATCCGCCCGCCGCTGTGCGACCGGCTTGGCATTCCGCTGCCCTATGGCCTGGAGACCCCAATGATCTCTGCCCGCGCGGCGGCCGATCCGCCGGTCTACAACCGCGCCCGGGCCGTCGCCAGCCACGGCGGCGTCATGCGCGAACTGGCGCACCGGTTGAAATATGGCGACCAGCAGCATGTGGCCCCGCTGCTCGGCCGCCTGCTTCAGGACGCCGGCCGCGAAATGCTGGGGGATTGCCAGCTGCTGATCCCGATCCCGCTCTCGCGCGCCCGGTTGTGGCGGCG
>JAYUAJ010000111.1:0-5480 GCA_043741375.1 Hyphomicrobiaceae bacterium
CCGTTCAGTGCATCTGCACCATCACCTTCATGTCGCGGCCGCTCGGATCGAGCAGCGGTTTAAAGCCTTTCTCGACCACGTCCTCGGGGCCGATGCGGCCGGTGATCAACTTCTCGACCGGCAGTTTTCCGGTACCGATCAGGCCTGCCACGCGCGGCCACATCGTCACCGGGTAGCACCAGGTGGCTTCGATGGTGATGTCCTTCAGCGCCCACAGCGCCGGATCGACCAACGCCTTTTTCACATGCAGGCCGGTCTGCGTCACGACGCCATGGTTGCGAACGGCCGCGACGCAAGTGTTGAACGCCGCCTCAATGCCCGAACATTCGATGGCGCTGTCGACGCCGACGCCTTCTTCGGTGTTGTCTTTGATGTAAGCAACCACGTCGGTCTCGCGCGGGTCCAACACAGCTGCCGCGATACCCAAGCTCTCGATCAGCGCGCGGCGATTGGCGTTGGGTTCGCTGACGAATATCTTGGCCGCTCCCATGGCGCTGCAGATCAACGCCACCATGGCCCCGATGGGGCCGGCGCCGGTGACCAGCACCGTCGAGCCTCCGGTCACCCTGGCGCGATCCACTCCATAGAGCGCGACGGCGGTCGGCTCAATGAGCGCGCCCTGCTCGTCGCTGACGCTTTCGGGGAGCAGGTTGGCGTTGTAGTCGTTGATGACGGCGAGGTCGCCCATGCCGCCCCAGGCCCAGGAAAGCCCCACGCAGCCCATGCTGGGCGACAGGTGGTTCAACCCGCGCCGGCTGAAATAGTCGTTCAGCGGCATTACCAACGGCTGAATGGAAATGCGGTCGCCCTTCTTGAAGCGACCGACATTGCGGCCGGTTTCCACGACGAGAGCGGAGAATTCGTGGCCGAGGATCTGCGGCAGCACAGCGCCTGTGAACGCGTGCTGCTTGGCCGGCGTGACGATGGGGCCACCCGCATACTCGTGCAGGTCGGTGCCGCAAATGCCGCAAGTGAGCGGACGTATCAGCAGTTGATCGTCGCCAAACGCTTTCGGTTCGTCGACGTTCTCATAGCGGATATCGCCCTTCGTATAAAACCGCACCGCCCTCATGTCAGTCTCCTCCCTGCCCAAGTCGTTCCAGTGCAGTTGCGCGTCCTCTGGCGATCTCAAGCCCTATAGCTGCCGTCCGTCAACGGGCGAAGGTACGAATTTGTCCGAAACGGACATCCCTCATTATTCCAGCGCTCTTTCATGTGTACAGTGTGCATAACAGTCCCGGTCACGGAGGACATCATGGGAATACCCCAAAGTGGCGGCGCGGTGGTAACCGGGTCTGGCAGCGGTATTGGGCGAGAAATTGCATCCACGCTGGCTCAAAACCACTTTGGCGTCGTTATTGCCGACGTGAACGAGAAACTCGGCAGCGAGGTTGCAGGCGACATCGTCGCAAATGGCGGCCAGGCAGTATTCGCCCATGTTGATGTAACAGACCGTCTGGCGGTCCGCGCTGCCGTGGACCGATGCCGCAAGTCCTTCGGGTCGATCAAAGTGATGATCAACAATGCCGGGTTCAACAAGCCCGAGCCCTTCCTCGAAGCGACCGAGGACGTCTGGCACAAGATCATGACCGTCAACGCCCTGGGTGTGCTGATCGGCTCGCAGGAAGCAGCCAAGGCGATGATCGCCGATGGAACGCGCGGCAAGATCATCAACACCGCATCGATCGCCGGGCGCACCGGCTATGCCGACTTTGCGCCCTATTGCGCCAGCAAATCCGCCGTCATCAGCCTCACCCAAGCAGGGGCCCGCGCGCTGGCGAAACACAACATCACCGTCAATGCCTTTGCCCCTGGAGTCGTCGCAACGCCGCTGTGGACTGAACTCGATAAGGACCTCCTGGCGCTTGGCCTGAGTTCAGCTCCAGGCGAGGCCATGGCGAATTTTTCCAGTTCGATTCTGCTCGGCCGAGTCGCCCAGCCGAAGGATGTCGCCGGCACGGTGTTGTTCCTCGCATCGCCCGCTTCGGACTATATGACCGGCCAGGTGCTGCTGATCGACGGCGGGATGATCCTTCAGTGACGCAGCGGCTTGGCGTCATCGCCGCTTCGTAATGGCCTCAAAGGTCTCGATCAAAAGCTGCGCATTCTCGGGACTGGCCTGGCGCTTGCCGCTTTCAATTTCAAAGGCCATGTCGACGATCTTCTGGTTCATGGGCGCCGGCCGGCCGTGGGCCTTCAGGATATCGACCACCCAGCCGTTGACCTCTTGAATTTCGGCGCGGCGCCCCTTGCGCCAATCCTGGAGCGACGTCACCAGTGTGTCGGGTTTCGAAAACGTCTTCAGAACTTCGTCAAAAATCTGATCGACGTAGCGCTCCGGGTGATTGCTCATTACGGGCGGCATGCCGATGATGGGAATGATTTTCGCGCCATCCTCAAGCGCCGCCTGCATGGCCTCATAACCAGCGAGCCGCATGATCTCCAACATTCCGGGAGCGCGCGCCGCGTCATTGAGCGGTAGATTGACGATCGACGACGGGATCAGTTCGGCGGCATTGACCACGAGTTTCATCCACTTGGCCGAGCGGATGTCCTCCATCACCTCCACGCGTCCGGAATTGCGGAGCAGTTTGGCGACCTCTTGCGCGCGTCCCTGCATCTTCGGATCCAACGCGCCGAGGGCGAACCAGGACTCGTCGATATCATTCTGCCGGTTCGTTACACCGGGGACCCACATATTGGAGGCGATTTCGATGACGGCGCCAATAGTGCGCTCCCGCCCCACAATGGCCGCGATATCCTCATGCGTCATGCCGTTCTGCAGTCCGACGATGAATCCGTCCGGCGCCAGGACTGGTTTGATCAACTGAGTGGCCCATTTCGTGTCGTAGGCTTTGACCACAAGGAACACGAGATCAAACGGCTTTTTGACTTCTGCAACTTGGCAGAGATGTAGTGCAGGGACCTTGGCGTTGATGGTCCGCGTCGGCAGATTTACGGTAATGCCCTTCTCGCGAATAGCCGCAATATGCTCTGGCCACTGATCGATGAAGGTTACGTCCAAGCCGGCCAAGGCAAAGTCAGTTGCGATCGAGGCGCCCTGAGCTCCCGTTCCAAGAAATGCGATCCTCGGGCCGCCCTTAATATCCCAACTCATGTGTCAATTCCCCTCTTTGGAAGAAGTCATCGCCTACATGGCAGAAATTCATTCTTGATCGGCCAGATCCAAGTCGTCCAGCGATAGTATTGCCCAACGCTAGGGGCGCCCAACTCGTCAAGTGCGGTGTCTCCGCCGCAGTCAAAACACACGCTTTCTTGGGAAGCAATGAGTAGCCGAACAAATTCGGCAGAGCACCCTCAACGGCAGCAGGAAGCGTTGCGCTGCGCCATTTCGCATGCATGGGCCGAGCGCGACGCGCGCCAGCCTAGTGTAATTCGTCATGGCGCCGGTCTCTCTAGAGTTGGAGCCTCCGGGAAACCCGGGGCGGTTCATCGCTCCATCTGCGCCATCAATCTCGTATGGCCGGCCGGCGTTGGCTTTCCGCCGCCTATGGTTCCGATATCGTCGCTACCGTCGTCCACCATATACGTTTGCATGTGGACCTCTCCCGGTCCGGCGCCCTAAGGGCCTTGCCGTCGTCTCAATCGGCCGGAGACTCAGTGGTGCCATTCATGGCCTCTTCCCTTATACCAGGAACTGGCTATAGTACCGCGTTTGAAAAAGCGCCATAAGGGCCAGCTTAACCAAGGAGAAAGCCCATGAAGATTTGGCAGTTGCCGGAAGTGACCGAGCAGTCGTCGGCCTCGAAGTGACCAGTTATGCGTCGGCCGATATCGACCTGGTTTGAGCGTAAGCCGATTTTTTCTGCACGATAGAAGCGCGACACGAAACCTAGGCGGCATTGCTGCTGCGGGGCCGTTGCCGCGCTTGTCTATTGGTGCACGCGGTTTGCCCTGATGGCCATGTGTGATTGATGATTATTCGCGTACTGGGTTCGGCTGCTGGCGGGGGCGTGCCGCAGTGGAATTGCAACGGCCGCAATTCGATTCTTGCGCGCGGTGCCCTGAGTGAAGTTGTTCCCCGCTCTCAGTCCTCTTTGGCGGTGAGCGCCGACGGCAAAACTTGGGTGCTGCTGAACGCGTCGCCTGATCTGCGCCAGCAGATCGCTGAAACGCCCGCCTTGCATCCCAATGCCGCGGGCCCGCTGCGAAACAGTCCGATCGCCGCCGTCGTGCTGACCAATGCGGATATCGACCACATCGCCGGCCTGCTCACCTTGCGCGAGGGGCACGCGTTCGTTGTCTACGGATCGGAGCGCGTACTGAGCACACTGGCTGCCAACAGCGTGTTCAACGTGCTTGCGCCAGACCTGGTCAAGCGCGTGGCGCTGATATTGGATCATCCGACCGTGATTTCGAGCCCGCAAGGAAAGATCGGTTTGGACGTCCGCGCCTTCGCCGTCCCGGGGAAAGTTGCGCTTTTTCTCGAATCCGGCAGCCAGGCTGATTTCGGCACCGCCGATGGCGACACCATCGGTCTCGAAGTGCGGGCCGGAGACCGATCCTTCATTTACCTTCCGGCCTGTGCGCGGGTTGACGCAAGCCTCGCCAAGCGGCTACGCGGCGCCGAGTTGGTGTTCTTCGATGGCACGCTGTTCACCGATGATGAGATGATCTCGCAAGGCTTGTCGCAGAAGACCGGCAAGCGCATGGGGCACATCAGCATGTCGGGGCCGGAGGGCTCGATGGCCGCGCTTGCAGACCTCGACATAAAGCGAAAGGTTTACATTCATATCAACAACTCCAACCCCGTCCTGCGGGAAGGCTCCCCCGAGCGCGCCCAGGTCGAGGCGGCGGGTTGGGACGTCGCCTATGACGGCATGGAGATCCGCCTGTGAGCCCGCGCCCGATGTCCCCGGATGACTTGGAAGCCGCCATCCGCCAGGTCGGCGCCGAGCGCTATCACGACCGGCACCCGTTTCATAAGCTTCTGCATGGCGGCAAGCTGACCAAGGGCCAGGTGCAGGCCTGGGCGCTCAACCGCTATTGCTACCAGTCCGCCGTGCCGCGCAAGGATGCGGCGCTGCTGTCGCGCGTAGAAGACCGGGCGCTGCGGCGGGAATGGATTCACCGTATTCTCGACCATGATGGGACCGAGACCGAGCAAGGCGGCATCGACCGCTGGCTGGCGCTGACCACCGGACTGGGGCTTGACGAGGCCATGGTGGTCTCTATGCGCGCGGCGCTTCCAGCGACGCGCTTTTCCGTCGAGGCCTATGTGCGCTTCGTGCAGGAGCGGCCCCTGGTCGAAGCCGTCGCCTCGTCGCTCACCGAGCTGTTTGCACCAAAAATCCACCGTGAGCGGATTTCCGGGATGCTGGAACACTATGATTTCGTCGACGACAAAGTGATGGCCTATTTCAAGCGCCGCCTCGACCAGGCGCCGCGCGATGCCGATTTCGCGCTGGCGTTCGTCAGGCAGCACGCCACGACACCTGAGCTGCAAGAGGGCGCCGTCA
>JAYUAJ010000112.1:0-2275 GCA_043741375.1 Hyphomicrobiaceae bacterium
CTCATAGATGCCGGTGAGAACATTGAAGATCGTGGTCTTGCCTGAACCATTCGGTCCGATCACGGCCACGATCTCGCCAGGCATAATCGAAAAGTCGAAACCCTGGACGGCCTGCAGCCCGCCGAAGCTCTTCTTCAGGCCGTGGACGTCCAGGAGTGCCATCGAGTTTAAGCCTCTTACTTGGTCACGGTCTTGACCAACTCGAAGCCCTTACCCTTGACCTGATAGACCGACAGCGACGGTGTTGCGACATCGCCCTTGGCATCGAACGTGATTTCCATGCCGAGAACGCCCTTGTGTTTACTGGCACGCACTGCATCGCGGATCGCGGCCCGGTCTGCCTTGCCTACTGTCTTGATCGCTTCGATCAAGATATTTGCGCCTTCGTAGGCGATCGGGCCGTAGGAGCTGATCTGGCCGTACTTGGCCTCGAACGCCTTGACGAAGCTGGCAGCTGCGGGGATCTTATTCATGTCGGGCACGAAGAACGTCACGTAGTTACCTTCGGCGGCTCCAGCGGCGGCCTGGACATAGTCGACCGGTTCGAACTGGCCATCGGGGCCGATCATTTTTGCTTTCAGGTTTACATCGGGTAGCTGCTTGGCCATCAGCGCGGCATCCGGTGCCCAAACGCTTGCGTAGATTGCATCGACATCTTTGGGAACGGTGCCGAGTACGGCGCGGAAGTCTTTGTCACCGGCGCGCAGAACATACCTGAGCGCCGTCACGCCCATCGCCTTTGCCTGCTTCTCCGCTTCATCCGCCGCACCGCGCGGGCCGGTGGTGCCGTCGTCGAAGATCGCGATCTTCTTGGCTTTGAGATCGTTGACCGCAAAGATGATGCCGGCCGGCCCCTGGAAATCATCGCGAGCGCAGAGCCTATGCATGTTCTTGAGACCGCGATCGGTAACCTTCGGATTGCTGCAGCCCGGCGTGATAAACGCCATGTTGGCCTTCTCGAGCACCTCGGATGCTGGAATGCAGGTGGATGAGGTGATGCCCCACACCGCGCCCATGATCGATGCGTCCGCGGCCACCTTCTCAGCGGCGGCCACGCCAACTTGCGGGTTGCCCTGATCGTCGGCGGCGACGACCTCAATCTTCATGCCTAAAACGCCGCCCTTGGCGTTCCATTCCTCCGCCGCCAATTGAACCGCATTGAAAACTTCCTGACCGGGTTTGGCTAGAGCACCGGTAAGCGGCGCACCCGCTGCAATCTTAATTGTTTGCTGAGCTTGGACTTCGACGGTGCCCAGTCCAATTGCGAGCACAAGTATGACCCCAGCGCTCAAAGCAGAGCGCCGTGATGGTGACTGATTATACATGAACCTACTCCCTGACTGCACTTGGCGAATCTCCAAGAGTTGAAGCACGAGTGTAGGAATGCAGAGCCGCCCCTGACAAGCTGCATTAAAATCGTTGCAACGGCTGGGTGTCATGCGTGCGCCGCAGCACTCAACCATATCGGCGACTCCGCGAAGGGTCCTGCGTCGTGCTGTGCCGACCGACGCAGGACCCTGGCGTGAAGAGGATCTCGGCGGGTTTCTCGACGGCAGCGCCACACCGCATCGCAATGGTGTGCCTGCTCAATGCGCTGCTAAGGCGATGACCCCTTTGGCCGCGCTAAAGCTTCGGTCTTGATAGTTGGTTCAGATTGCGCGGTCGTGATTGTGATGGCGAAGCTGGCGGCGATGATAAGGACGGCACCTGCCAACGACAAAGCTGTGATCTGTTCGTCAAAGAACACCGTGCCAACGGCGATCGCCCAAATGATATTGAGGAATTCAAACGGCGCCAGAAGCGTCGGTTCGGCATTGGCCAGTGAGAGGGTCAAAAGCAGGTGCGCAAGCGCACCCAAAGCGCCAAGCAGAGCGAGTTGCGCCAACTGCTCGATGGTCGGCCATATCCAACCGAACGGCAACGTTGCCAGCGACCCCAATGCGGCGATCAGCGTAAAGTACGTGGCAATGGACGGGGTCGTCTCGGTTCTCGCCAGATTGTGCACCTGGAGCAGGGCGGCGGCAGTCAGTGCTGCGCCCGCCACCGCAACACTGGAACCAAGCAGTGACGCGTGCCATGCCGAGACGGGGTTCGCCCCGAGAACGAGTGCAGTCCCACAAAATCCCATGACAACGGCCGCCCAGCGGAATGAACTGACCCGGTGGCGAAGGACGGCCGCCGCGATCACGACGGTAAACAGGGGCGACGTGTACATGATCGATTGCGTCTCGCCGAGCGACAGATAGGCGAGCGCCAGGAAGTTCAGCACCATGGC